>NZ_JACJDU010000013.1:78228-108622 GCF_014163715.1 Shewanella sp. SR44-4
CGAACCTTCGACCAATTGGTTAAAAGCCAACTGCTCTACCAACTGAGCTAACGACCCATCTTGGTGTTGCGATATTCATACTCTTGCTGGAACAAAAGCCAACTGTCTCTATTTCAAGACCAACTAAGCTAACGACCCATCTTGGTTTTGCAAGAACTGATATTCTTACTGAAACAAAAGCCAACTGTCTCTATTTCAAGACCAACTAAGCTAACGACCAATCCTGGTGTAACGTTTAAATTCTTTAACCACGATTTAAAAAGTGGTGGGTCGTGAAGGATTCGAACCTTCGACCAATTGGTTAAAAGCCAACTGCTCTACCAACTGAGCTAACGACCCATCTTGGTTTTACAAGAACTAATATTCTTACTGGAACAAAAGCCAACTGTCTCTATTTCAAGACCAACTTAGCTAACGACCCATATTGATATGACATTTAAATTCTTTAACCACGATTTAAAAAGTGGTGGGTCGTGAAGGATTCGAACCTTCGACCAATTGGTTAAAAGCCAACTGCTCTACCAACTGAGCTAACGACCCATCTTGATATAACATTTAAATTCTTTAACCACGATTTAAAAGTGGTGGGTCGTGAAGGATTCGAACCTTCGACCAATTGGTTAAAAGCCAACTGCTCTACCAACTGAGCTAACGACCCATCTTGGTGTTGCGATATTCATACTCTTGCTGGAACAAAAGCCAACTGTCTCTATTTCAAGACCAACTGAGCTAACGACCCATCTTGGTTTTGCAAGAACTGATATTCTTACTGGAGTGAATGCCCCATTTTATAACATTTAAATTCTTTAACCACGATTTAAAAAGTGGTGGGTCGTGAAGGATTCGAACCTTCGACCAATTGGTTAAAAGCCAACTGCTCTACCAACTGAGCTAACGACCCATCTTGGTTTTGCAAGAACTGATATTCTTACTGGAACAAAAGCCAACTGTCTCTATTTCAAGACCAACTGAGCTAACGACCCATCTTGGTTTTGCAAGAACTTAAGGTTCTTACTGGAATGAAACAAACTGCCTATATTTCAAGTCTTGTTAAATTATCATCCCATTTTGTTGTTTGTTAATAACAACTCATATTACAGTAACTGTAGACTAAGTTATTATCACCTCAACACACCCCAGAAGGCTCTGCCGTTCTGAGGGCGCCTATAATACCTTTTTCAATTTCTCATGCAAGCCCAAATTTATAATTTCTTGTTGTTTGCATGAAAAACAGACTAAGAGGCTGTTTTTTGGCTTAATTAGCCTTTCAATGCTGATAATTGCTGTTGTGCAAGGCGTGCGGAGGCACTATCTGCGTACTCTTTTAATACTTTGTTATACAGTGCTCTTGCACCCGCAGAGTCATTTTCTTTTTCTGCAATCATGCCAAGCTTAACTAAACTATCGCCACGCTTATTTGAATCTGCAAATTTACTGACAACTGTACTAAAAGCTTGTTTCGCATCATTGTACTCACTTTTATTGTACAACAATTGGCCTAACCAATAGTTTGCATTAGCTGCATAATTAGATTCTGGGTATGTCGATATAAAACTACGAAAAGCAGGAATGGCTTCATCATACTTGCGTTCTTTAAGAACCAAGTTAACGGCGGCCTCATAGCTTCCTGTTTCACCTAACGTTGAACTGGCTGCGGCAACCGTAGTGGCATCAGCTTGAGCTGGCGCTGCTGGGGTTGATGACTTAGCAGTAAGATTAGCAATTTCCTCGTACAGCTGTCGTTGACGCTGTAACATCTGATTCATTTGATAATTTTGTTGCTCAGTAATGCCTCTTAAATCTAACACTTCATTTTGCAATGCATCCATACGACGTTGCATGTCGAATTCGCCTTGTTGCTTTGCTTTAATGATGCGTTCTAATCTTGAAATTCTGTCATCATTTGAACCACCAGATGCATCCGAAACCGGTGCTGGTGCAGCAAAAGCCGTGGCCGTTGTAAAGAACATCGCCGCAACTAATATGGCTAGTTTCATTTTTATCTCCTAAAAAAGGCCAACCGATAACGGTTGGCCTTACACTTCTTACGCTTTAGTAAACTAACACACCACGACGGTTTTTAGCAAAACCAGTATCGTTACGTGAATAATCTAATGGCTTTTCTTCGCCGTAGCTCACGATGCTCATTTGGCTAGGTTGCACACCCATACCTTGTAAATACTTAGCAACCGCTTTAGCACGACGTTCGCCTAGTGCGATGTTGTATTCTGGAGTACCACGTTCATCAGCATGACCTTCAATCAACACTCGAACATTTGGATGCTCAACTAAATAGTTACCATGAGCTTGAATGATCTCAGCATTTTCACTTTGAACTTCACTGCGATCAAAGTCGAAGTAAATGATATTTTGACGACGTAATTCTTGTTCTTTTAAACGCTGCTGTTCTGCAGAGCTCAGTACAGGAGCTACACCACCAGTTTCAATACCACCATTACCGTATTCACTACCAGTACCACTCATAGAACCGTTAGCGTCAGTTTCAGAGTCTGAAGTTGAGCTACAGGCACCCAGTGCCATAAGCGGAACTGCAACCAACATAGCTTTAAACAACTTATTCAGATCCATTTTAAATCCTTATCAATATCTATTTAGAGAAACGGAGACCATGCTGGTGACTTCACCTCGCCCTGGCCGACAGGCAATCTTGCTTTAAATCTGCCGTCCGTAGAAACAGCAGCTAACACTTGTTTACCTTGATGGGTTGTACCGTAGATAACCATAGTGCCATTTGGAGCAACACTTGGTGATTCATCAAGTTGAGTTGATGAAAGCACCTGCATAAAGCGTGTTGCAAGATCCATTCTAGCAATATGGAATTTACCGTTAGTACGGTTTACAAAAATCATACTACGACCGTCTGGGCTAATTGAACCGCCTAGGTTCCATTCACCTTCAAAAGTCATACGCGAGACTTTATTTGTATCTAAACTTACGCGATATAACTGTGGTTTCCCACCACGTTCAGAGGTAAATAAAATTGATTTACCGTCTGGGAACCAAGAAGGTTCAGTATCGATTGCGTAATGCTCTGTAATACGTCGAGTTGCTTTAGTCGCAATATCGACGACATAAATTTCTGGTTGGCCATCTTTTGACAGTGTAACAGCTAATTTTTTCCCATCAGGAGAAAATGCTGGTGCACCATTAATACCGTCAAAACTACTCACTAACGTACGAGTTTGGCTGTAAATGTCTTGAACAAAGATTTCAGCTTTTCTATTTTCAAAACTCACATAAGCTAAACGACGACCATCAGGAGACCACGTTGGTGACATCAATGGCTCTGGTGAACGTAGTAACATTTGTTCATTGTAGCCATCGTAATCCGCAATCATTAGATGGTAAGGTGCTTTTTGACCTTGTTTAACCACAACATATGCGATACGGGTTAAAAATGCACCACGAATACCGGTGAGCTTTTCATACACAATATCACTGATACGGTGGCTGTACTGTCTAAATTGGTTTGCGCTAATAACCGTTTCACGGCTTTCAAGTAATAACTCATTGTTATTCTGAGGCCCTTTACCCGCTTGAAGTTGTGCTTTGACTAAATCAATCAGCTCAAAACTCACTAAATATTGATCGGCGCCATATGGCTTAACCGTACCAACCACAAGCGCTTCCGCTTCTACATTAGCCCAATTTTGAGCAGTAAATCCATTTACAGACGAAATAGTTGATTGTGGCAATGCACGCACATCAAGTGTCTTAAATGTACCACTGCGAGACAAATCAGATGCTACCACATCAGAAATAGATGCAGGAGCTGGACCTTGACCTTGCCATACAAAAGGTACAACAGCAATCGGTCTTGCTGCATCAACCCCTTCTGTAATCACAATATCTAACGCTGCGCGAGCGGGTGTAGTTAACACTATTAATACCAGTGTTAGCCATTTAGCCAAATTATTCATGCGACTCCTTTTAACTCCATTCCATCATTAAATACGATTGATATTAATTAAATTCCGGTGAAACGGTTAAATTAATTTCTTTTAATTGCTGATAAACAGCCGGTTCAGGCGATACTGGTAACCGTCCCGCTTTATTTATCGACGCTTTGGCTGCTCGACAAACTACCTGATCACCATCTAACGTTTGGCTTGTTGTGACAAAACCATCTGACGCTAGACGAATAAAGACCCTGCAGCTTTTCCCACGCATTGACTCATCAACAACTAAATTTCGTTGAATAGTGGCAATAATCATGGCCTTATATTTATCAACTTCTGACAACACTTGCTTGTTACGTGTTTTAGAAAGTGAATCTTGTTCAGCAGCCATAGCCTCTGCCATTTCACGTTCTTGGCGCGCTTTAGTATCAGCTTCTGCTTTACGTTTACGCTCAGCATCTTCTTTACGCTTACGTTCATCATCAGCACGTTGACGCTCTTCTTGAGCTTTTTTCGCAGCAGCCTCTTCTTGCTTACGTTTTTCAGCGGCTTTCTTAGCTGCGTCCTCAGAAGCTTTTTGCTCTTGTTCTTTTTGCTTGCGTACTACTTCAGCTTTATCTGCTCGCTCTTTTTCTAGCACTTGCTTTGCCTGAGCGGCTTTAGCGGCATCATTAGCCTTTTGAGTTTCCTGCTCTTTTTGTTTACGCTGGATCTCTAAAGTTTTAATTTTTTCTTGTTCACGTTCACGCTCACGGCGAGCTTCTGATGCTTTACGTTCTAGTTCTGCTTGACGGGCTTTTTCTTGCTGGGCCACATCTTGCTTTTGTTTCTTTAATTGCTCAACTCTGTCATTCACTTTCTGTTGATCAATTACAATTGCTTGAACGGCAGGTGCACTTGCTGCTGCCGTTTGCATTTGCTTGGGCTTATCATCAAAACTAATGCCTAAAGCAAGAATGACGATAAATCCAATATGAATACCAGCAGAAATAGAAACTGGTACGGTTAAATCTGAATTTCCAGCCACCTATTTCTCCTTTGGTGAATCGGTCATTAGCCCTACGGCAGGCACACCAGCACCTTGCAAGCTAATCATTAATTGAATAACGCTTTCATAAGGTATCGTGCGGTCCGCTTTTACAACCACTGGCCTTAACGGTTCAAGTTGGATTAATGCTCCAACTTCAGTTGATACTTGCTCTAAGTCCATAACTTCAGAGTTAGAACTACTGCCGATATTCAAAAAATATTGTCCCTCTGCATCAATCGATGCAACGATAGGAGGCTTACTATCAGGTGGCAACGACTCCGCATTACCTTGAGGCAATTCTACTTTGACTCCTTGCGATACAATAGGCGCTGTCACCATAAAAATAATCAACAACACCAACATCACGTCGATGTAAGGTACCACGTTGATTTCTGCAACTGGACGACGACGTTTACGCTGATACATTAAACAGCTTCCTTCTCGCTATACGCTTGACGTTGCAATATGTTGGAGAATTCTTCCATAAAGTTAGCATAACTCATTTCAATTTTATCAACTTGCGTTGTAAAACGGTTATAACCAATAACGGCAGGTATTGCAGCAAACAAGCCCATTGCAGTTGCAATCAATGCTTCTGCAATACCAGGTGCAACCATTGCCAATGTGGCATTTTCTACCGCGCCCAGTGCAATAAAGGAATTCATAATTCCCCATACCGTACCAAACAAGCCAATGTATGGACTGGTTGAACCAATCGTTGCCAATAACGGTAAATGGTTTTCAAGTTTCTCCATTTCGCGCGACAAACTCACTCGCATTGCTCGAGACGTTCCATCCATAACCGCTTCAGGAGCTTTACTGTTTACTTTGCTCAAACGAGTATATTCTTTGAAACCAGCCACAAACATCGATTCTAAACCAGAGATAGCACTACCACGCGCAATTAATTCTTTGTAAAGACGATTTAAATCAACACCAGACCAAAACGTTTCTTCAAAACGTAATGACTTAACTCTTGCAGAGCCTAATAATTTGTTGCGTTGAATGATCACTGCCCATGAGGCAATCGATAATGCCAACAAGGTCAGCATAACTAACTTTACCAACACACTGGCTTCTAAAAACAAACCAATAAATGAAATTTCAGCGTGCACTGTCAAACTCCTGAACAATATTTAGGGGAATAGCACGGGGACGCATACGTGATAAAGATATACACGCGACAACAACAGTCGCTTCACAATAGCAATCACCTTGATGATCAACTAGGCGCTGGTGAAATACCAACGACACTTTTTTTAATTCTATAACCTTGGATTCAACCACGAAATCCTGTTCAAATTTTGCAGCTTTACGAAAATCTAATTCTGCATTTTTGACGACAAAAGCAATATCTTCTGCCAACAGTTCAGCTTGGCGAACACCCATTGCTTTTAACCATTGCGTTCGGGCTCGTTCAAAAAATTTTAAGTAATTCGAATGGTACACAACACCGCCGGCATCGGTATCTTCGTAATAGATTGAAATAGGCCAAACAAACATAATCTGAACATCAATTTTTAGGTTGTAAAAGTTGGCTTACTATACCGAGTACCAACACGCTTGTGAATATTGTACCGAGGGAAAAGCAGACTTTATTTTGCTCAAAATGCGCTAAAACACACTAAAAACCTCAGGAACTGTAAGAGATGAAGCTTTATTAATGTGTTTACCCAAAAATTTAACAATTTATTAAACAAAACATGCCATATAAATAGAATTTTTCCTGGTAACAACAGCCTACTTTTACGGCCTAAAGCTCACAAAAAGACAATAATCAGGTAAAAGTAAACTGCGAATCCCCCTTACCATCGCACACTTTGCAAAATGTAAACGTGAATAAATGTTAAGCCGGTAAAATTCAGCAACCTCTTTTTAGCAAATACATTATCAATTGTTAAGTTAATAGCATTATCTTACTCGTCTTGATGACCATATGCTGTGTGTTAAACATCAAGAAGAGATAACCGTAAAATCCCACCTTAAATATGGGTAGAATAATCATATTCATAGTGGTGTAGAGTAATATTTAACATATTAAAAGGAGTAAGCAGACTTTACAGCATGACGGGATATATACTATTTGTTAAATATTATTGTCGCCTAATTAACTAATCCGAATAGTTATGCATAAAAAATAAGTAATAACCTAATAAAGCGCTATATAAGACGATTAGAGTATAAATAACATATCACCACCGCCACAAAGCATTAGCTTTACTAATGATAACGCTTAATTTTTCTAGTTTGTCAGATTAGTGTATACATTCTATTATTGCCTTGTTTTCAGGACACATCTGATTCAGATGTTGAAAACCAAGAACTCCAAACTGATGTAACCCAATACCTCAGTTATCCCTAGTTCTTATGCTTGACTTCCTTCCTTAAATTTGTTGATTGCAAATTATTTAGCCCACTTGGATTAAGTGGGTTTTTTTTACCTTTTTTTTAGCATCTTTATAAACCCAAATGAGAAGCTTTGCGAAAAAAATTGTAAATTCGAGCGCTACTGATAGGTTGAACCCTTTCAAATGATCACCACGCAAAATACCCTTACATGTTTTATTGATTAGGCTCTTAAAGGAACGATGGTTCATTTATAAAAGAGTATTGTCGATTTGGCTCAATTTAGTGTTACGAATGTTGAATAAATGCCGAGTAAAGCAGACTGATAAACACAGGGAGACTTTGGCTATCGTATCAATACTATTTATTAGAAAAATAGCTGACTCAAGTAAATTGATATCTCAATCATATCCAGTAATAAGGACTACTGCCCATGGCTGAGCAGTGAGTGATACATGAATGGGTTTATATAGGCTTGGTTATTTTAATCACGACTCTGCGGTTCATCTTACGTTCTTCTGCAAGATCATTGCCTGTTACATGGCGTTTTTCACCATGACCCGATGTATGAATCCGATCTTTAGGAATACCACTAGCAATGAGAATATCTTTCACTGAATCCGCACGTTTATCTGACACCTTTTGGTTAACCGAGCGTCCACCGTAACTGTCGGTGTAAGCATCAATCAGTACAAGCTCGACTTCAGGGTCATAAGACAAATAACGCTGTATTTTCTGTAATTGTTGGGTAGAAAAACGAGTCAGCTCTACCCCGCCTTCTTGGTAATTTAACACTGTAAAAGCAATATCATCAAAACTGTAAGGCAGTAAATTAGCCAAGCAGGCGCGAAATTCACGGTATTTACCGCCAAAATTAGCTGACGACAATCCCACGGCAATTTTAGCGTTGTGATTATACCAATCCGCATAATAAAACGTGGGCTCCATTCCTTGACTCAATTCATTCAACATCGACCAAGCGGCTTTTTTGGGTACTTCACCATTAAATTGCTTATTGTAAGTCAGTTGAGTGATTTCTTTAGAATTGTGTCCAGGACGCCAACTAGGGGCTCGACTAATTAATGTCGCGTTGGTCACCGAATCAGGTTTTAACCACATATCTAACGTAAAATGTAAATTTAGCTCTTTACCGGCATTACTGGTAAACACAGCACGCCCATAGTCAGGAATATCATGTTCAAGACGGCATTCTATCGGATTGTTCTCACCGATACGCCATGCTGAGTTTTCCAGTGACGCAACGTAGTGCCTCAAATCGGCATTAGCCGTTGAGCAAAGACACAAACTTGTGAGGACCATCAGTTTTCGCCACATAAAACCACCCTTTATACCCGATTACATTTGTTCTATCGGCCATAAAGTCAGTTCCTTTAGTAAACAATCATGTTTAATCGATGATAAAAACCACAATCAAACATGACACTGCGCTTGAGTTTGCGCATAATACTCGGCTTATATCATTTGCACCGATGAATGATAGCTATTGAGGATAAAAACTGTAATGACTGATATTTGCGACGCTAATAAGTTTAAACACCGATTTCGTGGTTATTTCCCTGTTGTTATCGATGTCGAAACTGCTGGGTTTAATGCTAATACCGATGCGTTGCTTGAAATTGCCGTCAGCTTACTAAAAATGAATAGTGATGGGATCATTGTACTTGATAGAACCCTTCATTTTCATATTGAGCCTTTTGAAGGTGCGAACTTAGAGCCTGCAGCTTTAGCTTTTAATGGTATAGACCCCACTAATCCACTTCGTGGTGCAGTAGACGAAAAAGTCGCTTTTTTAGAGATTTTTAAAGAAGTAAAAAAAGCCCAAAAAGCAGCAGATTGTCATCGCAGTATCATTGTCGCGCACAATGCCGCTTTTGATTTAGGTTTTGTTAACAAGGCTATTGAACGAAATGGTTTAAAACGTTCTCCTTTTCATCCTTTTGCTAGCTTTGATACCGCGACACTTGCAGGCCTGGCTATTGGACACACAGTATTAGCTAAAGCCTGTAAAATGGCAGGGATCGATTTCGACAACAATGAAGCCCATTCAGCATTATATGATACCGAACGTACCGCCGAACTATTTTGCCTTATAGTCAATCGATGGAAAGCATTGGGTGGTTGGCCATTAGCGGCTGTGGAAGATGATACCGACTCAGCAAACGAATAATGAATACTCAGCCCTTTGATCTCATGCCAGCCATCTACACTTGGCTAGTGCGATAACAAAGTATTAATTTTATCCAATAAAAAAGCTGCCGAAGCAGCTTTTTTATTATCTCTAACTTGCTAGATTATAGCTTGTCAGAATTATCTTTTAGATATGCAGCAACACCTTCAGTGCTTGCAGTCATACCTTTTTCGCCTTTTGACCAGCCCGCTGGACAAACTTCACCGTGCTCTTCATGGAACTGAAGTGCGTCAATCATACGGATCATTTCATCAACGTTACGGCCTAGTGGTAAATCGTTAACCACTTGGTGACGAACTTGGCCTTCTTTGTCTACTAAGAAAGAACCACGGAAAGCCACACCAGCTTCTGGATGCTCTACGTCGTATGCTTTACAAATTTCGTGCTTAACATCAGCAACTAGAGTGTACTTAACTTGGCCAATACCACCCTTGTCTACTGGAGTGTTACGCCATGCGTTATGAGTAAACTGTGAATCAATAGAAACACCAATCACTTCAACACCACGTTTAGTGAACTCTTCCATACGGTGATCAAAAGCAATTAGCTCTGATGGGCATACAAAAGTAAAATCGAGTGGGTAGAAGAAAATAACTGCAGGCTTACCTTTAATTGCGGTAGCAAGGTTAAATGTGTCAACAATTTCACCAGAACCAAGAACGGCTGCTGCGGTAAAATCTGGGGCTGGACGGCCTACTAATACGCTCATTATCTATCTCCATTTAATGGCTTAAACACTCAACAACGGTATATGCGTATCGCAAAATGATGATCCACCAAGCAATTACCCATACCGTTGGGACTTATATCAGTCGTATACCATACATCTAAATTAACGGACTTATAAGTCATTTCAGATGAAAGTTGGTTTACTTGCTGAAAAATAAAACATGATGACCCATTAAATAATAAGTTTCAAATATGACAAAATGATTTGATAACAAGATTTCACTCATCACTATCAACAACCATATGTTAAACAGCAAATAATTCTGAGCTAACTATCAGCAAAAAATACCTAAAAAAGCGATATGCGCTGGACAAATAGACACTAGACAGTCAAGAATAGCGGCCTCACTTACTTTTAAGAAAAATGATTATGAATGCGGTTGTTATCGCGGTTTGCTTAATGCTGTTTTTAAGCTTTATTCGAATTAACGTTGTGGTCTCACTAACCATCAGTGCTGTTGTCGCCGGTTTAGTCGGTGGATTAGATATTCATCAAACAATTGCAGCCTTTAATGATGGCCTAGGCGGCGGCGCTCAAATAGCCCTAAGCTACGCATTGCTTGGTGCATTTGCAGCAGCTTTGTCACATTCAGGCTTAACAACATTGATTTCTCATTCAATTATAAAGAAACTCGGTAAAGAACCTAATAGTAGTAATACTCAAGTTGTACGTTGGTTGTTATTGGTCACAATATTATTGATGGCGGTTTCATCACAAAATATTTTGCCTATTCACATCGCTTTCATACCCATTCTTATTCCACCATTACTACATGTCATTTCAAAGCTACATATCGACCGCCGTCTTATAGCCTGTATTCTCACATTTGGCTTGGTCACCACGTACATGATTCTACCCATCGGTTTTGGCGGTATTTTCCTCAATGATATCCTGTTGGCAAATTTAAATACAAATGGGCTAAATGCAATCCGTGAACAAATTCCTAACGCAATGCTATTACCTGCTATGGGCATGGTTGTAGGTTTACTCACCGCAATATTTATTAGTTACCGCAAACCTAGACAATATATGATTGAAGAACCAGTGGTAAGCGACAATATTGAAACCACGATAAGTCGAAAAAGCCTAGTGATATCACTCTCAGCAATAGTGGTCACTTTAATTGTTCAATTACAAACTGATTCGATGATATTTGGTGCATTAAGTGGATTTATTATCTTTCGTTTTTCTGGAATCATTAAACACGAAGTAAGCAAAGACCTGTTTAATCAAGGTGTGCACATGATGGCCAGCATCGGCTTTATTATGATTGCAGCAGCAGGCTTTGCTGCAGTAGTTAAATCTACCGGGGAAGTTGGCACACTAGTGACCTCTCTAGGTGACATCATTGGTGACAACAAAGCGTTAGCCGCATTACTGATGCTTATTGTTGGATTATTGATCACCATGGGAATTGGCTCTTCGTTCTCAACCATTCCCATTATTGCCACTATTTACGTGCCTTTAGCGCTCAGTTTTGGTTTTTCTGTCGCTGCAACAATTGCGCTAGTGGGTACCGCTGCAGCGCTTGGTGACGCGGGTTCGCCAGCATCAGATTCGACACTAGGTCCCACAGCTGGTCTTAATGCCGATGGGCAACATGATCATATTCGCGACAGCGTGATCCCAACGTTTATTCACTATAATATTCCACTGCTTGTTTTTGGTTGGATTGCTGCGATGGTGCTTTAACATTCAACAGATATCTACGGCTTATCAAGATAAAAAATAAAAACGGGAGCCTCATTAAAGGCTCCCGTTTTTATGGTCTCGTACATGATATTAATCATATCGAGCCTGGGTATGTATAATCTCGGATAACGAACTATTTGGTACCGAATATCTTATCGCCCGCATCACCTAAACCTGGCAAGATATAACCTTGCTCGTTTAAGCAATCATCAATCGCAGCGGTATACAATTCAATATCAGGATGCGCGAGTTCAAGTGCTTTAATACCTTCTGGTGCAGCAACCAAAACCAACGCTTTAATTGAAGTACAACCACGTTTTTTCAGCAGGTCGATAGTCGCAATCATTGAACCACCAGTTGCTAACATTGGGTCAACCACTAAAGCAATACGCTCTTCAACATTACTGACTATTTTTTCAAAGTAAGGTATAGGTTGTAGTGTTTCTTCATCACGATAAATACCCACTACAGAAATACGCGCACTAGGAAGATGCTCAAGAACGCCATCCATCATACCTAAACCCGCACGAAGAATAGGCACTACGGTCACTTTCTTACCTTTAAGTTGCTCAATAGTAACAGGGCCATTCCAACCTTCAATTGTCACCGTTTCAGTTTCAAAATCAGCGGTAGCTTCGTAGGTTAATAAACTGCCAACTTCAGTGGCAAGTTCACGAAATCGTTTGGTGCTGATATCAGCTTCACGCATCAAACCGACTTTATGACGTACCAGTGGATGCTTTACTTCAACGACTTTCATTTCTTTCTCCTAGATTTCTGACTATTTCAGGCAAATTTGACAAATGTTAGTCGATTTATCCTCTCTATAAAACATAAAGTTTCAAAATTGCAGTAAATCGTGACCTAAACCAATAAAAAATAGGCAATTCATCGTTTTCTTTATAGGATAAAGTAAAAACATGGCTTCCGACTAGCAGCACAAACTGGTAGAATATTGCCGCATAAAATTCCATAAAACGATGTACCCTAGAGGATCCTCCGTGACCACTCCTACCCCCCTAAGTTACAAAGACGCCGGCGTTGATATCGATGCAGGTAATGCGTTAGTAAACAACATTAAATCTGCGGTAAAACGCACTCGCCGTCCAGAAGTTATGGGCAATTTAGGTGGTTTTGGCGCATTATGCGAATTACCAACTAAATACAAACATCCAGTGCTTGTTTCGGGCACTGATGGTGTTGGCACTAAATTAAGATTAGCCATTGATTACAAAAAGCATGACACCGTCGGTGTTGATTTAGTTGCTATGTGTGTTAATGACCTGATTGTTTCTGGCGCTGAACCGCTTTTCTTCCTCGATTACTACGCGACTGGTAAGCTTGACGTTGAAACGGCAACCTCAGTTGTTAGCGGCATTGCAGAAGGTTGTTTCCAATCTGGTTGCGCATTAATCGGTGGCGAAACGGCTGAAATGCCGGGCATGTACGAAGGCGAAGATTACGACCTTGCCGGATTTTGTGTTGGTGTTGTTGAAAAAGCAGACATCATTGATGGTACCAAAGTCAAAGCCGGTGACTCACTCATAGCACTTAGTTCGAGTGGTCCTCATTCAAATGGTTACTCATTAATCCGTAAGGTATTAGAAGTCAGCAAAGCAGACCCTCAGCAAGATCTTGCTGGTAAGCCATTGATTGACCATTTATTAGAACCAACAAGAATATATGTTAAGCCTTTGTTGAAACTGATTGAACAATCAGACATTCACGCTATGGCGCACATTACCGGTGGTGGATTCTGGGAAAATATCCCACGAGTACTGCCTGATGATTGCAAAGCTGTAGTCAAGGGTGACTCTTGGAAATGGCCAGTGGTGTTCGATTGGATAATGACAAACGGTAACATAGCACAACACGAAATGTTCCTAACATTTAACTGTGGTGTGGGTATGGTTATTGCGCTGCCAACAGACAAAGTCGATGCTGCATTGGCATTATTAACAGCAGAAGGCGAAAATGCTTGGTTGATAGGTGAAATTGCTACGCGTCAAGGTGACGAAGAGCAAGTGGAGATCATCTAATGAGCCAAAGCTGTCGTGTTGTGGTACTGATTTCCGGTAATGGCAGTAATCTTCAAGCTATCATTGATGGCTGTGACGATAACCTAAAAGCTGACATTGTTGGTGTGATTAGTAACAAGCCGGATGCTTATGGGTTAATTCGCGCTCATCAAAGCGAGATTGATACCAGTTGCGTTATTCCTTATACCAATGAAGTACGCAGTGATTATGATGCGCGTTTATTGAAATCAATTGAAAAATACCAACCGGATCTGATTATTCTTGCAGGTTTTATGCGTATTTTGACAGATGATTTTGTAAGTCACTTCCTTGGAAAGATGATTAATATTCATCCATCATTATTACCTAAGTATACCGGGCTTCACACGCATCAACGGGCTATTGATGCCGGCGATAAAAAGCACGGCGCTAGTGTGCATTTTGTTATTCCAGAGCTCGATGCCGGACCGGTAATATTACAAGCTAAAGTCCCTATTTACCCTGAAGATAATGCTGAAGTATTAGCTGAGCGTGTTCATGAACAAGAACATGCCATTTATCCTCTTGTAGTAAAATGGTTCAGCTTAGGTCGTTTAGCGATGGCTGATGGTAAAGCTTACTTAGATGGCGAGTTAATTGGTCCATCTGGTTACGCACCAGATTAATATCGATGACTAAGTTACTAAGTTACTAAGTTACTAAGTCTTTATGTTAAAAACAAAAAACCTCGCTAATTCGCGAGGTTTTTTTATGCAATAAACATTGTCGATATACAGTGCTAACGTACCGGTAATGTCATGTCTGCAAACATTTCATCAATCAGTTGTTGATCACGAAGCGCGACCGCTTTTTCTACCACATCTCGGGTTAAATGCGGTGCAAAATGTCGCATAAAGTCATACATGTAACTGCGTAAAAAGCTACCACGTCTAAAACCAATTTTGGTTGTACTATGAGCAAACAAATGACTCGCATCAATCGCGACTAGATCTTTATCTACTGCTGGATCGATAGCCATTGAAGCAATAACCCCTACCCCTAACCCTAAACGTACGTATGTTTTAAGTACATCAGCACTGGTTGCACTAAACACCACCCGAGGATCAAGATCCGCACGCTTAAAAGACTTTTCAATTTCAGAGGCTTTATCAAAACCAAACACATAAGTCACCAGCGGAAATTTGGCTAAATCTTCAATACTAATTTTTGTCGATTGAGTCGCGAATGGATGGTCACGAGTCACAACAATTGATCGATTCCAATGATAACAAGGCAGCATAATTAAATCGGTATACAAGTGCATTGCTTCAGTAGCAATGGCAAAATCAGCATCACCTCTAGCCGCTTGTTCACTAATTTGTGACGGCGTACCTTGATGCATATGCAAATTCACTTTCGGATATCGTTTAATAAACTCTTTAATAATTTGTGGCAGAGCATATCGAGCCTGAGTATCAGTGGTGGTAATATTTAAATCACCCTGATTAGGCTGAGTATATTCTTCAGATACCTTTTTAATGCTATCGACCTTGCCAAGTATATCATTTGCAATATCAATAACTTGCTGACCTGCTGGAGTCACGTGAGTCAAGTGCTTACCACTTCGACCAAATATTTGAATACCTAATTCATCTTCTAGCATTCTAACTTGCTTACTAATGCCGGGTTGTGAGGTATAGAGGTTCTCAGCCGTTGATGACACATTTAGGTTGTGTTTAACAACCTCTGCAATATATCTAAGTTGTTGCAGCTTCATGGTTTTATCCTTTATTTAACCAGCACTCATCAGCAAAATATGCAAATAAGAACAAATCGATCTATGTTTCACATGGCAAGAACAGTTGTTCAACTATAATAAAACGTTATATGACAATTGAAATGTAATATAAATAGGAATAACGAGCAAGTAAAAATCACCTGCAATTTAATTGACTTAGCTTTTGATAAACATCCTTACTCAAATGTTTAATGATTTATCAACAAAACGACTTATTATTCAACGACAGCCGCGATAACATACGCTAAGATATAGAATCATTTTGATGCAGTTTTATTGCAACAATTTATTCCAGCATCAAAATAACTTTTAGCCATTGTCGTTTGGCTATATTTACCATGAGATATGAAAGATAAAATGGAACCTTTATGTCCTTAATTTTGGTATTAATTCTTATTGGTGCACTCTTATTGCTGATTATCGGCTTTAGTATTGTCCAACAACAAAAAGAGCGTGCTGAAGCTGAACGTCGAGTAGAAGTATCTCGCCAACGCGCCATTATAGATGAAACCGATGCAGTATTATCCAACACAGGTATGACCCCGTCTTCTAGCCACATTATGTTAGTACTCTATCGCCGCATTCAAGATGCTTTAGAACAATCTGTTATCCATGCATCAGGCCAATTAAAATCGGATTATGAGCGTCGCCTAGCTGACATTAAAATGCAAATAGCCACAGTATCGAATTCACCAAGCCAAGTCCCTGCAATTGAGAATTTTCGTTTACCTGATAATGATAGACAAGTTTTAGAATTAGTAAAAACACTGAAGAAACTTAAAGCTATTTTACGTGCAGAACATAATAAGGGAAAAGTTGATCCGTCTATTTTTGCTGAAGAAGAAATGCGTATCGACAATCTGCAATTAAGGATTAATGTTGATTCTATGATTAGCCGCGCTCGTGCAGCATGCTTTATGAAGCAGTACGGTTCCAGTAAACAAATGGTCACAAAAGCATTAAACACGTTGCACACTATTAAAGCGCAAACGCCAAATGATCCTTTTATTGCTCGTAAAGTCGATGAAGCTAAGCAGTTACTCGATGAAATAATGGGCGCTCAAAAACACAGTGAACCGAGTGCTCCAAAACCGAAAAAAGAAGGCGATGATCTTGATATGCTGTTTCAACCGAAAAAGAAATGGTAATTATCTTTATCTTCGCTAACTAAAAAACCAGGTCTCCTTAGGAGGCTTGGTTTTTTTATACGCAAAATCTATTTAATATAAAAACTGCGTTATTTTTTAACCACACATAAAAAATGCAGTAATACAGTGAGTTAGTAAAATAACTTACGTTCGTCAACACAGTTGTCCACAGAATCTGTGGATAACTGTGTGAGACATTCCTTATCACTATGTTTATTAGCAATAATAAATCGGTATGAACAAACACTCTCTATCGTTGTTTCTATACAAGTCTTGTGCGTTGATACAATTAACTTATGACATGTCATTTTGATTGCGTCAAGCCATTAACTACAAAAGTATCCTCATTTGTAGTTAATCGAACAAATAATAGCTTATCAGTAAACTGAAATGAACCATTGATACTTTCAATATATTACAAAATATGAGCATATAAGGCTTTACGCTACAATTATTGATAATGATATTATTTAAATCGAGCCTATCCTTGTAAGCTATAGCATAAATCGAGATACTAGATAAAAATTATAATATCAGCAGTAAAAAAGCCTTATGTTAAAAATGACTTCCATTAAAATATTCTCTGTATTTCTACTGTTCATTCTCACTGCTTGCGGACAATCAGATGAATTTGGTCAACCTCAACTCACACCAGAACAAGTTTCTTTGGGTTTCTTCGAAGCTATTTATGTCGATCGTGATGTAGAGAAAGCTAAAAAGTTTGTCGCACCTGATATACAGGATGTTATGGATCATTATCATATAGCATCAGCGGTGCAACGACACGTATTAGGCTTATCCATGAAGCAAGTGACGATGTCTATTGATGAAATTGATATCGATTTTTTCCGAAAATTTACCGATGACGTGACTGTAATCGTTAAAATGCAAGGATTAAAAGGTGGAAGACAATGGATTGATGATCGAACCATTCGTCTGCATAAACAAGGCAATACCTGGATTATTGTTGAGATACTACCCGAAAAAGGTCGTATTGAAGGTTAGTATTGAGTCAAAACAGATTACCAAAATTAGCTAAGTTTAGTGTTTAATCATGATGGGAGATCAAAAACAATTATCGTTCATTTCAGATACTCACCACTATGCGATATGTTTAAGCATTATAAATAATTGATAAAATAAACAATGAGCAATAACCAATAAAAATAGCAGCCTAGGCTGCTATTTTTATTTTTTGTCGGAGTATTTAATGCATCAACTGAGTTGCCAAAGCATTAATAAGCTCGTTCAATCGTCTTATTCTTCGTTAGAAGGTAAAGACTCTAACACGTCATCTTTCACTTGATAGTAAGCGTTTTCGTATTCATGAACTTCCATAATAACTCCAATCTTTTAGGTCGTTTTGTAGGTGTGGGCCTGTCTTTTTATAAACAACAACACGATATTGAATCCTTAATACTGACGACATCGTGTTAATGCTGGGGGGATGACATTTGCCTTACAGAGAGAAGAGTACCAATCACTTTCTTCTTGGCGATGAGTATATCAATAGTCAGATCACTTTCAAACCACAATTACGAAAAACTTTCAGTTCTGTTTTGCGGATAGTCTAAATGTGACTTAAAATTGAGATTTTGCACTAAAAAAACAGAAAGTCTTTCAGAAATTGAGACGTAATCGACGTGACAACATACTAGCGCATTGCGATACAAGTCGACGGTTCCATTGCTGCTGTTAAGGCTAAATACCTATTACTATGCCCCTATAACGGCAACTCAAACTCTATAGTTCTGATTATTTATTGAAAGAATAATGCCCTTTAAAGATGAGGCCACAACATAATGAAATACTGGAGTGCCTCACTCAAAAATAACGCCCTGCACTCAGCCTGCACTATCAAAGCATTTAACGAATATGGCTAAGCTTTTGGTTTAGAATTAATAGTTAAAGCGGATTAGTTGCCAGGAAATGACAGGTCTTACAGGCATAACTAGAAATTGAATCAATTTGGGATAATAAAAAACCGACATCACCTAAGTGATATCGGTTTTATTCGCATCGTCATGCGATGGAGCAACGCATCAAGGTTACACTTGACTGATGGAATTCAATACTCGCTTTTCTGAAATAGGATAAGCGGTACCTAATACCTGAGCAAAACAAGATACCCGGTACTCTTCTATCATCCAGCGAGCTTCAATGAGTGCCTCTGGGACCGGTTGTGAACGTGGCACTTTGGCTAATTGAGCCGTTAACGCCTCTTGTACTTTTGCAATACTGTGCATGTGTAATCGATCACGTGTTGGGTCAACAGGTAGCTTATCGAGTCTATTTTCAATGGCTTTTAAATAACGAACAACATCCGTTAATCGTTGCCAGCCACAGTCTTCGACAAATCCTTTATACACAAGGCTATCAAGCTGAGTTTGAATATCACTCATTGCAAATGCAATATCTAAGCTAATTTTGCCCTTTAGACGTTTTTTAATACGTTGATAAATTGTCAAAATTTGCTCTACATTGAGCGCAATGCTCTCTGCTGTTGGGTTAAGCTCTTGGCGAACCCACTCTTTTGCTTGCTCGAACTGCTGCTCATTGCGAATGTCTAGTTGCTTTTGATCTAACAACTGCTGTACCGCTGCATTAATAATATCTTCGATTAATATCTGCACTTGTCCAAATGGATTAAAGTACATTGCTAGCTTTGCTTTATTAGGCAAAGCTTGTTGTAAATGTTTCACTGGCGAAGGAATGTTTATCAACAGTAATCGGCGTAAGCCTACTCGATGATGACGCTTTGCTTCATGTTCATCATCAAATAACTTAATCGCCACATCGGTTTTATTATCAATCAATGCCGGATATGCTTTAACTTCGTAATTACCTTTGCGCTGCTGATATTGAGCGGGTAAATCACCAAATGACCATGTGGTTATTGCCTCTTGCTCAATGCCTTTGTCAGCTACTTTACGTATTGCTTTAGCCACAACACCTTGCAGTTGGCCTTTTAATAGCTCTAAATCACGGCCTTGGGCGACTAAACGACTTTGATCATCTTCAATCTTAAAGTTCATCTTAAGATGTTCTGTTAGTTGCGTTAAATCAAAATCATCAGCCGATATGCGTACACCACTCATGCGCAGTAACTGTTTACACATAGAATCGAGCATCGACAACTCAAACGGTTTCATCGCTTGATAACATGCTCGGGCATAGTCTGGAGCAGGCACAAAATTACGGCGTAAATTTTTCGGCAGTGACTTGATCAACGCAATGAGTTTCTCTTGTCGTAATCCCGGTACAAGCCAATCAAAATCACTGTCGTCAATTTGGTTGATCAGTGCAACAGGAATATGTACAGAGACTCCGTCATCAATACTACCCGGTTCAAAATGATAACTGACAGTTAAGCCGAGATTACCTTTGTGCCATATATCAGGGAAATCAAGCGCCGATATATGCTCGGCACTTCGCTGCATTAACAAGGCTTGGCTGTAATCAAGTAAATCAGGGGTTTGTTGGCGAGCTTTTTTCCACCACGCAAAAAACAACGGCGCGTTAAAAATACCTGCAGGGATCAAGGGTTCATAAAAATCCACCAGCACTTGCTCATCGACTAAAATATCTCGACGACGAGATTTATGTTCTAGCGACTCTATGTCATTAAGCAATTTTTGATTATTAACAAAAAACGTTTCTTTCGTCTGTAACTGCCCTTCTGCTAAGGCGCTACGAATAAAAATCTCTCGAGCTTCTATAGGGTCAATCGGCCCATATTGTACTCGACGGCGATTGACTATGGTCAAGCCATAAAGTACCTGGTTCTCAAGTGCTATAACGCTTGCAGCTTTGGCTTCAAAATGCGGTTCTAGATAATTCTTTTTCACTAAATGAGATGCGAGTGATTCTAACCATTCAGGGTCTATTTTGGCACAACAACGCGCAAATAAACGTGAGGTTTCAGTCAGCTCAGCAGCCATTATCCACTTAGGACCTTTTTTCGCTAAAGGCGATCCCGGAAACACAAAGAATTTACGGTTACGCGCCCCTAGATACTCGTTGTTCTCGCCTTTAAAACCAACATGGCTTAACAAACCTGATAATAATGCTCGATGTAACTGTTCATAACTGGCTGCACTGTCATTAATACGCCATTTCAATTCATGGACGGCTTGTTTCACTTGAGTGTATAAATCTTGCCATTCACGTACGCGTAAATATGCGAGATATTCGTCACGACATTGTTTTCTAAACTGACTGGCTGATAGCTCATGCTTTTGATCTTTAACGTGATCCCATAACTTCACCCAACTGGCAAAGTCAGAGTCTTTATCCGCATACCGGCGATGACACTCGTCTGCAGCTTGTTTCTTTTCTGCAGGGCGTTCACGCGGATCTTGAATCGACAAACCTGCAGTAATCACTAATGCTTCGTGCAAACAACCCAATTTGTTCGCTTCAATGACCATTCGGGCTAAACGCGGATCGAGTGGAATTTTAGCTAAATCTTTGCCTAATGGTGTTAACACTAGGTCATTACCAGACTTTTTAACCGCTTGTAATTCTTCAAGCAATAAAAAACCGTCTCGAATGTGTTTTTGATCCGGTGGTTGAATAAATGGAAATCCGCCAATGTCACCTAATCCAATCGCCAACATGTGTAAAATCACTGAAGCAAGATTGGTTCGTAATATTTCAGGATCGGTAAATTCAGGGCGCTGAATAAAATCCATTTCATCGTAAAGTCGAATACAAATACCTGGGCCTACACGACCACAACGTCCTTGACGTTGATTGGCACTGGCTTGCGATATGGGTTCTATCGGTAAACGTTGTACTTTCGTACGGTAACTATAACGGCTTATGCGTGCGGTACCAGGGTCGATAACATAACGGATCCCAGGCACGGTTAATGACGTTTCGGCAACGTTGGTAGCTAATACAATACGACGGCCAATATGGCTTTTAAAGACTTTAGATTGTTCACCGTAAGAAAGGCGTGCATATAGTGGTAAAACTTCAGTATCACGATATTGCTGTTTATTGAGTAAATCAGCGGTATCGCGAATTTCACGCTCACCATTCATAAATATCAATATGTCGCCAGGACCCGCGGCCATTAACTCGTCTACGGCGGCAAAAATGCCATCACTGACATCTAAATCTTCATCAGTGTCGCGCACTAAAGGACGATAACGCGTTTCAACTTCAAATGTACGACCAGACACTTCAATAACAGGTGCATTATTAAAGTGTTTTGAAAAACGATCTACATCAATGGTAGCTGAAGTAATAATAACTTTTAAATCAGGACGCTTCTTTAATACCTGCTTCAGATATCCCAATATAAAATCAATGTTTAAGCTGCGTTCATGCGCTTCATCAATAATAATCGCATCGTACTGGTTTAAAAATCGGTCCGAGGTGAGTTCGGCGAGCAAAATACCATCGGTCATCAGTTTAATATAACTGTTGTCACTCATGGCATCAGCAAAACGAACTTTAAAGCCAACAACTTCACCTAATGGGCTGTTAAGTTCATCAGCAATACGATTCGCGACACTTCGTGCAGCAAGACGACGAGGTTGGGTATGGCCAATTAAGCCTCGAGTTCCTAAACCCAGTTCAAGACAGATTTTAGGTAACTGGGTTGTTTTACCAGATCCTGTCTCCCCCGCCACAATCACCACTTGATTATTGGCAATAGCAGAAGCAATATCGTCACGTTTTTGCGACACAGGAAGTTCATCTGGATAACTAATAATAGGTCTAGACTGCAAGCGCTGCTGCGCTTTTTGATAGGCTTGCTGCGCAGCTTCCGTTAACTGCGCTAACGTTTGGGATTTTTTTTCAGACTCGGCTTCTTTATTGACACGATACAAACGACGACGAATTTTAGCAGCATCGGTTTGATAACAAAGATTGAGATACGCCTTAGATAGCGGGTGAAGGTCCGAATTCAAATCTGATTCCCTTGCTTACATCAAAAAAAGCGATCCTAGCAAGGAAAACAGCAGAATGGTATTGATTTTAACGATTGTTAAGCTGGAGATAAGTAACACTGTTGCATATAAATATTCATCGCCTTAAGCACATTGGTCCGATTAATGGTTCCAATGACTTTTCCGGCACTCAATACAGGATAAATTTTTGGTTTAGAGCCTAACATTTGTTCAGCTAATTCCAATATACTTTCATCGGGAGTAACTGATAATACAGGGCTTTTCATACAATCTGCCACTGTACTGGTCATATCACAGTGGTAGCTACTTTTTAACATCACTGACAAGCAATCTTGTTGGGATAAGAATCCCACTAACTTTCCAACACTATCCACAACTGGCGCGCCGCTCTTATTACTTTCGAGTAGTTTCTCAACCGC
Source organism: Shewanella sp. SR44-4 (assembly GCF_014163715.1). Lineage (NCBI taxonomy): Bacteria > Pseudomonadati > Pseudomonadota > Gammaproteobacteria > Alteromonadales > Shewanellaceae > Shewanella > Shewanella sp. SR44-4. The sequence continues at coordinate 101,442 of NZ_JACJDU010000013.1, forward strand.
TATTGCCAGTGACATATCTGCGGTTAACAGTATCGGACGTCTATCCATGTGATCTTTAATTTTTATTGAATCCATATTGCCCCCTAAATGCACGCTAATTGACTACGTGCTTAATAAATCTCGTCAATCAATTCAAAATGAATCAACATTCAAGTACTGACTTAATTTAAGTTTAGTCAATAATGGCTCAGTGGATAGAAAATAAAACCGATTGTTTTAATCGGTCTTTATCATCACAGCTAGGACTTACTTGTCACGCCAGATCATGACTGTGGCAGCTTGGCCTTTGCTTCGAGTTGCACGATACATACCTTCGGTATTAAATGGCGTTGCGATATTGCCACGCTGATCAATTGCTATCACGCCTCCAGTTCCACCAGCTGATATTAAACGTTGATTAATGACTTCATCAGCCGCTTGAATAATCGATACTTGTTGGTATTTAACTCTAGCGCATATGTCACCCGCCACTTGATAACGGATAAAATACTCACCGTGCCCAGTTGCAGATACCGCACAGACACCATTTTCAGCATACGTTCCGGCGCCAATGACCGGAGAATCACCAATACGGCCAAAACGTTTTGCTGTCATGCCGCCAGTTGATGTCCCTGCAGCAAGGTTACCTTGCTTATCAAGTGCAACAGCACCCACGGTGCCGTATTTATAATTGGCTTTTAACTGTTCTACTGACGCCTGATAATCTCCGCCATTATTTTGCTCGGCTTCAATGATACTCGCCTTAGCATCAAGCAACTGTGCATAACGATGTGGGGTATCAAAATGACTGTTAGGCACTAAACTAAATTGTTGGGTTAGCGCAAATTCTTCCGCCCCTTGTCCATAAAGCATCACATGGGGTGATTTTTCCATCACCTTTCTTGCTAAATCAATCGGGTTTTTAATATGTTTAACCCCAGCGACGGCACCTGCATTCATAGTGTTACCGTCCATGACTGAGGCATCAAGTTCATGGCCACCATCAAAGGTATAAACAGCGCCAATCCCTGCATTAAATAATGGGCTATTTTCTAACACATTTATCGCAGATTGAACCGCATCGAGGCTGTCGCCGCCTTTATCTAACACTTTATATCCGGCATCAACTGCCTGTTTAAGTTTGTCGCGAATGGCTTTCTCTTGCTCAGGGCTTAGACTGGCTACTGAAATAGTGCCGGCGCCACCATGGATTGCTATAGCAAAAGGTGTATCGTCTTTAGCAAAACTGCTATTGGACGTTAAGCTTAAACATAGCGCAATCGTTAAATATAATTTATTCATGTTAGAAAAATCCTTGAAGGTGGTTTATCTTTGTAACCATTTCTGTTTGTAATTTCAATCATATCCTTGCGACTTTTATACTTTGTAGCGACAATGGTCATCATCATCAATTTTGGAAAAGTTAGCTTAACTTGTCGACAAAACGCCTTAAAATTAGCCAATTCCTATTGCTTTCGTTGACATTACTGATGTCAGGCTTGGTGCTGGCCGACGAAAATTGGTTAACGATTAACGTTACCGGCGTGCCGAAAAAAATTGAAAAGAACATTTTTGCTCATTTAGGCACACTGCCAGATAACGATGTTCAGCGGCGAGCATTTTTATTTACCGTTGACGATAACACCCATGATGCCCTTGAATCCATCGGCTACTACCATGCAATTTTAGATATTGATGTCAAAGAGAATGATAAAGGCCCTTGGGAGTTAAGCCTCAATATAACCCCAGGCGAACCGGTCATTATTCAATGGGTGGATATTAATTTTCAAGGTGACATGCTCCAAGATAATACTTTTTCGCTGTGGCTTAATAGCTTGAAAATAAAACCTGGTGATACCTTAAACCACGGTGTATATGATTCGATAAAATCACAGTTAATCACGTTAGCGCTGGCAAGAGGATATTTTGATGGTCAATACACCAAATCAGAAATCAACATTAATCGTGACTTAAATACCGCCCAAATTAACCTACAGTTTAATTCTGGTAAACGCTATTTATTTGGTGATGTTCACTTTGAAGGCAGTACTCTCAATGATGACGTTGTTGAATCATTGATTCCTTTTGATGCTGATGCGCCTTACGCTACACAGCTATTAACTGAGTTTAATCGTAATTTATTAGATACTGGTTATTTTAGTAATATCAAAGTATTGCCACAGCTAAACAAAATAGATACTGGGGTAGTTCCGATTAAAGTTGAGCTAAGCCCTCGACCTAGCCATCTTATTGAAGTGGGTTTAGGTGCTGATATAGGTAATAGTACAGAAAACAGTGTTGATCCTCGTGTACGAGTCACCTGGCGCACGCCGCAAATCAATCGCTATGGCCATTATCAAGAAACCACTGCTGAATGGTCACCTGAGCGACCTAAGATTTTAACCACTTATACTATTCCGTTAACTCACCCCTTAGATGATCAACTGAAAATAAAACTCGGATTATTACGCGACACCTATGGTGTCACCCAAGATTACGACGCTGATAAACGCCAATTTAATAATACCGGGCAATTAGAGTCTAAAAAGTATCTCGTTGGCTTAACGCGTCAAAGGCGATCTAAAAGTAATTGGTTACATGGATATTCAATTGAATCCGTTAGAGAGTTTTATAATCAACTCGATACAGATTACGATCCACGTTTTTATTTGTTGGGTTTCAACCTCACCAAAACAGTTCGTGGTGACAACACGCTCGATCCCAAATCTGGGTATCGTCAAACTTACAGTGTTGAATACGCCGACCCGTCCTTAGGCTCCACCATCCGCCTGGCACGTTTACAAGCCCGATTTAAATGGGTAGAGACTATATTCGATAAACATCGTTTTGTTGCTCGAGTCGATTTAGGAGCCAATATTGCTGATAAAAACGATATGGCTAATATACCGCCATCGTTACGATATTTTGCCGGTGGCGACCAAAGCATACGAGGTTACAGTTACCAAGAATTAGGTCCCTATATTGACTACACCAACAGTGAAGGCGGCTTATCTCGACAGGTTGTCGGTGGGCGCTACTTGGCGATTGGCAGTGTTGAATATCAATATTATCTTACCCCGACATGGCGAGTTGCCACCTTTGTCGATGCTGGTAATGCTTTTGATACACAACAGTTTGAACCGGTAGTATCGGTTGGTGGAGGATTACACTGGATATCACCTATTGGCCCGATTCGAATGGACCTAGGTTTTGGCTTAAAAGAAACCGAGACAGTTGCACGTTCATATCGTTTCCATTTAACCATGGGAACTGACTTATGATAGATAAACATACTGAACAAAGTACTTTGCAACATAATGAGCAAAACGCTCAGTCACAAGAATCACTCAAGCCAAGTAATAAAAAAGCACCAAAATCAACCAGTCTATCTGCAAGAATTTGGCGCAGTATTAAGCTATCTACCCGAATACTGATTTATGTCCCTTTGGTGTTATTGATGCTGTTTGCCATCATCATGGGCACCCCATTTGGTAGTAAAATGGGGGTGATGTTCGTTAATCAATTTGTCAGTGATATCGATGTTGAATATGCTTCAGGCACCTTAAATGATGATATCACGTTGCATCACTTGTCATGGTCAATGCCAGGGATTAGCGTCGAAGCTGATGATTTAACTTTAGAATGGGTGCCAACATGTCTGATTAACAAACAGCTTTGTGTCACAAATCTGCTGGCATCAAGTATTGATGTGAACATTATCAGTGATGATATTCCAGTAACCGAAAAAACCACAGAAACGGGGGATATCATCGATCCCTTTACCGAGCTTAAATTACCGATTAGTATTAATCTTAGCCACGCCCAATTGGCCAATATTAATGTAGATGTGAATGGTATGACTTTTTATGCCGACAATTTAACGACTCAAGCTATCTGGAATAACGCTGGCCTTGTGGTTGAATCACTCACCAGCCAAGGGCTAATCGTCAACATCCCAGATGCAACATCAACAAGCCAAACACGTTCTCAGCCAAATAATAAAGCAACAAAAAAAACCGCCGCGCCCAAAGAAACTTCATGGCCATTGGCTAACTTACCACAGGTGTTTATGCCTTTTCCTGTCAATGTGAGACAGTTTAATGCCACCGACAGTCAGCTCATTATCGGCCAGCGCAACGACCATTTTAGCCATATCGCATTAGCTGCCAGTTTTCGTCAATTTCAGCTTGGGATAACCCAACTAGACATTCAACATGATGATGGTGATGTGAGTGTTATCGGTGATATTAGCTTACACGATCATTACCCACTGACATTAAAACTACTTGCTAATGTCGAAAATCTGCCTGAGTTGCCAGGGCTTCAACAGCAACAACTCCGTGTAGATCTTACCCAAGACTTAAGCCAATTAAATATTAATGCCATCGCTAAAGGCGATAGCCATTTCAATCTTGCAGCCGACATTAATCTCACCACGCCGGCGCTTGAATACCAAGTAACACTGACCGATGCCGCTTTGCAATGGCCGTTAAAAAACCCCCTGTACACCAGCAACATTACCCACTTTACCAGTAAAGGTAATATAAAAGACCAAGTGGCGCGGTTTGAAGGGCAACTGACAACACCTTACCACCCTACTTTGGCAGTTATTGCAGATGTTGTTAACAACAATCAAAAGTTGACCATCAATAAACTCAATTTACAGTCAATCGCGGGCAACCTAGATCTAACTGGGCAGCTATCATATAAAGATGACATAACCTGGCAAGCCAATGTGCTTACCAACGACATTCAGTTGCAATATATTGATTATATTAATCAGCAAAATCCGATCAAAAGTAAATTCAGTGGCCATTTTAATAGCACGGGCAGCATTGCCGATAAGCAGTGGCAAGTGGCCATTCAAGACGCCGATTTAACCGGTCGATTAAATGGATACCCGTTGAACTTGCAAGGCGATATTTCATTAAATCAAGATTTTGCGATTAACGCGACAAATCTGCAGGCCAATGCCCTTGGCGCTCAATTAATCATCAATGGCCAAGCAGACAAAACATGGGACATCGATGCCGAACTTAGCGTTCCCGATGTCAGTCAGTGGCTAAAAGGCGGCCGCGGTAATATTTTTGCAAAAGTTGATGTTACGGGTAATAGTGCCGACCCAATTGTGGATATTAATGCGCAAATCAGTCAATTCAGTTACCAAGGAAGTAAAATTGACAGCCTTGATTTACTGGCTAATTATCGTCCTTATTCGCAGCATAAATATCGGATAGAACTGCATAATAATAATCTTGTATGGGACAGCTATAAGCTAACAGATATCGCATTCATCAGTGAAGGCAATCAACATCAACAACAAAGCACACTTAATACTCAAGGTGATGTGGTCATCAATACTCAAATGGTCAGTAGTAGTAATATTGATAAACAACAGTTCAATGCCACATTAACAGAATTCAATATCAGTAATGCTCTTGGACAATGGCAACAAGATAAACACATTACCTTCAGCTGGGATCAGCTCAATCATAGTGGCAGTGTAAGCAGTTTTTGCTTAGTTCATCCCCACAATAAATTGTGCTTAATCAATGATGTTAATCTAGGTCACACCGGCCAGGCCAATATCACCTTTACCGGTAATCCCGGAAAATCATTGGCACCTGTGTTGTCTAAAAAAATCACTTGGAGCGGTGAAGCAGCGCTAACCAGTCAAGTTAATTGGGCTAAAGGTAAAAAGCCCACTGCCAATTTTCAGTTTACGCTTTTACCGGGCAATATTAAGCTAAGCCGCGCCAAAAACAACACCATCAGCATCGACTACCAGCAGTTACTATTACAAGCATCGCTTGATGAGAAACAAATTACTAGCTCATTGAGTTTTGATTCATCCGGCATCGCCAGTTGGCAAAGTCAACTAAGTGTCAACATCACGCCCGATCGGACCTTACAAGGTACCATTAATGTTAATGAACTTAATCTCGCGCCTTTTGGAGAGTTCTTTCCAAGGCTAGAAACCTTAGAAGGCATGTTATCCAGTCGATTAAATTTATCCGGCACCCTTATGGACCCTAATGTCTCGGGTAATATTAAACTCAGTGACGGTGCATTTGCCTTATCCACCAACCCAACATTAATCGATAAACTGTACTTGTCACTGGCTCTAGAAGGTCAGCAAGGACAACTCAATGGCCAATGGCATATGGGTGACGGGCAAGTGAGCACGACAGGTACCCTTGCTTGGCCTCAAGGGAAATTTAGTGGTGACATTGATATTAAGGGTGAAAATTTAGCGGTAATTCAACCACCAATGGCAATATTAAATGTCTCTCCAGATATTAATATGACCTTTGATGAGCAACTGTTTGCGATAAAAGGCAACGTCAACGTGCCATCAGGACAAATAAAAATTACTCAGTTAGCTGAAGGAGGCGTTGCGGTATCGAACGATGTGGTATTTAACGATTCAGTGTCTGAACAAACCGTTAAAACCAGTCCTTACGCCGTTACAGCCGATTTGAATATCAGTGTCGGTAAACGCCTTACTATTGATGGTATGGGTCTTAAGGGAAGGCTAGAAGGCGATCTGGTACTAAAACAGCAAGCTTTTAAGCCGCCCATGTTATTTGGTGATATTAAAGTCAACAAAGGGACTTATAAGTTTATGGGGCAAACCTTAAGTATTAATACTGGTGAAGTCCAATTTATTGGTCCAACAGAATTGCCAAACCTAAATATAGAAGCGACTAGAGACATTAAAGAGAGCGATATCACCGCCGGTGTTCGAGTCACTGGTACCCCAATGCGCCCAGTGGTCACCTTATTCTCTAATCCAGCAAAAGAGCAAGCCGAGGTGCTTTCTTATATTTTGACGGGTAAAGGCTTTACCAGTACAACTAACCAACAAAGTAACTCACTAATGATGGGAGCCGCGCTCAGTTTAGGTTCACAATTTGATGGTGGAGCAATGAATAGCATTGGCAGTACTGCGACAGGACTGATTGAAAAGTTTGGATTTTCGAATGTACAACTTGATACTAATGATGACGGAAAAGTGGCCGTGAGTGGGTATATAGGTGAAGACTTAATGATTAAGTATGGCGTGGGAGTATTTAACCCCGGTTATGAAATGACCGTACGATATTATTTGTTTTCACAATTATATTTAGAGAGTGTGTCTAGCACCTTAAGTCAATCACTGGATATCTACTATAGCTTCGAAATCGATTAGCATTTGGCAT
>NZ_JACJDU010000140.1:0-623 GCF_014163715.1 Shewanella sp. SR44-4
TACGATTACCCCAGCGAAATGCGCGCTGCCCGTGACCTATTACGTCGACGAATGAAAATTGTTCGTCACGGTGCCATGCTCAAAGGTCATGTGGTTAACACCAACAGCCAATACAACTTGCCTGCAACTGAGTTAAATCTTAAAAACATTTCAGCAAGACAAAAACTTCGTGAGCAGTATCAAGACCCTATTGTGCAGCGCAACATTGATTTAGATATGGCGCTGCTTGATTGCTATGCCAAGGAATTAACACAGGTCGAATGGTTCATTGAAAAACAGGCCAAAAACCATAATCCCGTCTATTTAGAATTACTTAAAACAGTTCCTGGTATTGGTAAGATTTTATCGCTGACAATCCTTTATGAAATCGGTGATATCTGCCGATTTGAGTCAGTGCAAAAGTTCGCTTCTTACTCTAGATTGGTCAAATGCAAAGCTGAATCGGCGGGTAAAACCTATGGCACTAATGGTAATAAAATCGGTAACGCTCATTTGAAGTGGGCATTCTCAGAAGCAGCTGTGCTGTACCTGCGAGGCAATGACAAAGCCCGTAACTACCTTAATCGATTACAGAAAAGAATGAGTAAGGCTAAAGCGTTGTCTGCACTCGCTCATAAGCTTGG
>NZ_JACJDU010000141.1:0-623 GCF_014163715.1 Shewanella sp. SR44-4
TACGATTACCCCAGCGAAATGCGCGCTGCCCGTGACCTATTACGTCGACGAATGAAAATTGTTCGTCACGGTGCCATGCTCAAAGGTCATGTGGTTAACACCAACAGCCAATACAACTTGCCTGCCACTGAGTTAAATCTTAAAAACATTTCAGCAAGACAAAAACTTCGTGAGCAGTATCAAGACCCTATCGTGCAGCGCAACATTGATTTAGATATGGCGCTACTTGATTGCTATGCCAAAGAACTCGCTCAAGTTGAATGGTTCATTGAAAAACAAGCCAAAAATCATAATCCAGTGTATCTAGAACTACTTAAAACTGTACCAGGTATTGGCAAGATTCTGTCACTGACAATTTTGTATGAAATCGGTGATATCTGCCGATTTGAGTCAGTGCAAAAGTTCGCTTCTTACTCTAGATTGGTCAAATGCAAAGCTGAATCGGCGGGTAAAACCTACGGTACTAATGGTAATAAAATCGGTAACGCTCATTTGAAATGGGCATTCTCAGAAGCAGCTGTGCTGTACCTGCGAGGCAATGACAAAGCCCGTAACTACCTTAATCGATTACAGAAAAGAATGAGTAAGGCTAAAGCGTTGTCTGCACTCGCTCATAAGCTTGG
>NZ_JACJDU010000142.1:0-584 GCF_014163715.1 Shewanella sp. SR44-4
GATGGGTTACCGGCGATATCAATCACTTGCGCGGTCACATCAACATCGGTCGCGCCTGCAGTCACAGGGACTTCAACGTCAAAGCCGTTGTCGAGCATGTCTTGAGTGACAGGGCCGTTAAATAGGGTGTTGCCGTTGCCGTCAGTGACAATCAAGGTGTCGCCAACTTGGGTGCCAGTCGCGAGAGTCACGGTCGCGGTCACAGTGCCATCAGTACCGATCTCATCGCTGTTGAACACGCCGTCAGTGCCCATGCCGCTGAACTCAACGGTGGGTGCAGGTGCGGCAACATTGTCCACAGGCTGGTTGTCGGTAGCAGTCGCAGATGGGTTACCGGCGATATCAATCACTTGCGCGGTCACATCAACATCGGTCGCGCCTGCAGTCACAGGGACTTCAACGTCAAAGCCGTTGTCGAGCATGTCTTGAGTGACAGGGCCGTTAAATAGGGTGTTGCCGTTGCCGTCAGTGACAATCAAGGTGTCGCCAACTTGGGTGCCAGTCGCGAGAGTCACGGTCGCGGTCACAGTGCCATCAGTACCGATCTCATCGCTGTTGAACACGCCGTCAGTGCCCATGCCGCT
>NZ_JACJDU010000143.1:0-569 GCF_014163715.1 Shewanella sp. SR44-4
CAAAGCGACAGCTTCTTGTTTAAAATCATCTGGATATTGTTTATTTATTCGTTTAGTCATATTCACCTCAATAATGGCATTATTATATTCCTTTATTGAAGTGTCCGGCTAATTCAACCACAACAAATAGCTTCATTGGATAAGTCACAATTTAACTGCACTAATCTTTCGGCTAATAGAGGAATATGCTTTTCACCTTTAGTTACAGAAGACCAAAGAAAAGAGTCTGTATAGTCACCCTCTGCGACTTTTATTGCTTGCGCAACACGCGTTTCGGCGAAAGGCTTGTTAGGGTGATTTGTACTGTAAATAATTTCCGGAAAGCTAAATTTTCCTTCATCGTCAGTCGTGGTGTAATCCCATTCTATTTCTTCCATTACACCAGAATACTTATAACCTCTTTTTAGCTTAACGTCTGTTGAGGGCTTACCTTTAAAGGTCAAACTACCTATCACTTCAGGAAATACTTCGACATCGACTTTTTTAAACATGCTAAACATTGACTCCTCCGAGTAGCAACTAACGGCGACAATCAGACACAGGAATGCAAAAATCCCAATATATGCTCT
>NZ_JACJDU010000144.1:0-549 GCF_014163715.1 Shewanella sp. SR44-4
ACTTTCACTGCACTAGGCTCAAGCCTCCACAAAGGTATCGTTTGATACCCAGCAACTTATAAAGCAGTGAGAGCAGGTTCATTCCAAGCGTTACGAGCTTGCCTTTTCGATTTTCTCCTAGCCAAGTATTCTTGGTATTGAGGATCGAATGGTATAGCCGCACTTCGAATTTTCACATGCCTCTCAATAGGCACTTTGGCTATTTGGAATAGATTGAATTGGCAATCCATATCCTTGACCTTCTGCCAACCGTGAAATTGCCATTGGCCTTTTCGGTTGATGAAGTATTTAAGGGCTACCCAAGTCTTAGACTTTGTTGGGTGACGCCTTACTGCCCAGAGCCATAACGAATAGAATAGTTTGTGCCCAACATACCCGAATACTTGTTTAGCAACACAATGACGATAATAATTCGCCCACCCCTTTAGTTTCGGATTTATCAGTTTGATAAGGTCGTTAACAGGGATGGTTGCGTGCTTTTTGATGAGTTCGCGCAGGTTACTCAAGAACAACAGCGTGTTGGATTTACTCGGTTTAATGAGCAATTTT
>NZ_JACJDU010000145.1:0-547 GCF_014163715.1 Shewanella sp. SR44-4
GCTTGTTTAAGGATTGCTAGGATTTGGCTGTCGCTAAATTTTGATGTTTTCATGCAGAATCTCCCTGCGTATATATTACGAGAAAATTCTACTTTTGAAATCTACTATTTTTAGGGGGGATTACCCTTTAACTCTACCGTATTGCTCATCAGTTTCCATATGCCACTCAGTTTGTTGATGATTTTCGTTCAATTTTTACATTTGAATAGTCAGAAAGCTATCGCAATCAACGCTAAAAGCAGTTATGTTAATTGTCTTAAAAATGAGAGGCATAGTTTCTTGTTCAGCAAATATTGAAGAATCAATTATAAAATTCATCACAATTAAAGGATAAAATAGATGAGTGAAGTAGTAGAAAATGTTCCAACGACTAAGGAACAAGCCAAAATAGTTTACTTACTTTACATGGTAGGTTTACTGTTCAGGGCGAGATCGTGAACATTTTTCAGTCAATTAAATACACTATTTGACGTTAACATTTAGCTATGATCTTATACTCCTTTTTTCCGGGAGCTCACCATGCATATTGACCACTTCAAAGAGACTT
>NZ_JACJDU010000146.1:0-544 GCF_014163715.1 Shewanella sp. SR44-4
GAACCGCTCCCACTGCTTGTACGTATACGGTTTCAGGTTCTATTTCACTCCCCTCACAGGGGTTCTTTTCGCCTTTCCCTCACGGTACTGGTTCACTATCGGTCAGTCAGGAGTATTTAGCCTTGGAGGATGGTCCCCCCATATTCAAACAGGATGTCACGTGTCCCGCCTTACTCGTTTTCATCTATGGTTAGTTTTCATGTACGGGGCTATCACCCTGTGCCGCTGTGCTTTCCAACACATTCCACTAACACCCCATAGACTTAAGGGCTAATCCCCGTTCGCTCGCCGCTACTAGGGGAATCTCGGTTGATTTCTTTTCCTCCGGGTACTTAGATGTTTCAGTTCCCCGGGTTTGCCTCACTACACTATGTATTCATGTAGTGATAACAGCTTATGCTGCTGGGTTTCCCCATTCGGATATCGTTAGCTCAAATGCTTATTACTAGCTCGCCAACGCTTTTCGCAAGTTATTACGTCCTTCATCGCCTCTGACTGCCAAGGCATCCACCGTATACGCTTGGTCACTTAACCATACAACCCA
>NZ_JACJDU010000147.1:0-470 GCF_014163715.1 Shewanella sp. SR44-4
TTCAGCGGCATGGGCAGCGATGGTATCTTCAACAGCGATGAGATCGGCAGCGACGGTACTGTGACCGCCACCGTGACGCTAGCGACTGGCACCCAAGTTGGCGACACCTTGATTGTCACTGACGGCAATGGCAACACCCTATTTAACGGCCCTGTCACTCAGGACATGCTCGACAACGGCTTTGACGTTGAAGTCCCTGTCACTGCAGGCGCGACCGATGTTGATGTCACCGCGCAAGTGATTGATATCGCCGGTAACCCCTCTGCAACCGCCACCGACAACCAGCCTGTGGACAATGTTGCCGCACCTGCACCCACCGTTGAGTTCAGCGGCATGGGCACTGACGGCGTGTTCAACAGCGATGAGATCGGTACTGATGGCACTGTGACCGCCACCGTGACTCTCGCGACTGGCACCCAAGTTGGCGACACCTTGATTGTCACTGACGGCAACGGCAACACCCTATTTAA
>NZ_JACJDU010000148.1:0-451 GCF_014163715.1 Shewanella sp. SR44-4
TGGGCATTCTCAGAAGCAGCTGTGCTGTACCTGCGAGGCAATGACAAAGCCCGTAACTACCTTAATCGATTACAGAAAAGAATGAGTAAGGCTAAAGCGTTGTCTGCACTCGCTCATAAGCTTGGCCGCTGCGTCTATTTCATGTTGAAGAACAAAACGGTGTTTGATGAACAACGATTCTTAAAAGGATAAGTCGCGCAATAAGGTGAGCTGAACGTCTAACTAGATACTCTTAAAAAGAGAAGTGAGCATGACCGTGAATGATGTGGCTAATGAAGCAATGACTTCTCACCATCATCACTATGCCAAATGCTATTTAAGCTACATTGCCTTGATTAGACACCTTATTGGCGCGCATTAATAAATACAATCAACAAAGTCGTTTACACCCTAAATGAGCCTGAAACTAACTGTGCAAAAAGCACCTCTGACTTGAATAGTGCCATCTTAG
>NZ_JACJDU010000149.1:0-445 GCF_014163715.1 Shewanella sp. SR44-4
CAAAGCGACAGCTTCTTGTTTAAAATCATCTGGATATTGTTTATTTATTCGTTTAGTCATATTCACCTCAATAATGGCATTATTATATTCCTTTATTGAAGTGTCCGGCTAATTCAACCACAACACTAGGCGTCAGATATTACGGTGCTAAGTTTATTTAATGTGGGTATGAGACCACTAATCACCAAGACTATTAAATAACTCCAGTTAAACAGCAAATGCTTTAACTAAAGGCGATGTTGAATAAGAATTGAAGGACAGCATAAGTCATAAAGGTGGATAGTTTTTTGCGTAATAATAAAAGGGTTATTATTCGCTGTTTCTTGATGCTGGTTAGTGTGCCACTATAGCCACGACAAAAACATAAGTAACAAAACAATAGAAAATGGTAACTTCATATACACCTATCAATAAGTTTATTTTTGTTAACGTTTAGAATGGCCTT
>NZ_JACJDU010000014.1:0-103180 GCF_014163715.1 Shewanella sp. SR44-4
AATTGTTAAAGAGCTTGATGTCGATTTTTCAGACATCGCCGTCAGACGCTAGGTCGTTGGCTTGGGCTGCGTATTCTACGCATTCCCTTTATTGCGTCAAGTGTTTTTTCAAACTTCTTTTCGCCTGTTACTAACACCACTAATTAGTTGTTAATAACGCTAACCGGTTTTCGCTTTCGCTGTATGCCGTGTCAGTGGATGCGCATTATAGGCAGCTTAAGATTTAGTGCAAGCGCTTTTGTGCAAAAAAATGATCTTTTTATGATCTTTTATTCATTTGAGCACTTAACTACATGATACCCACTATTTACCCCCAAAGTTATCCACAAAGGGTGAATTTATCAGTCAGTTTTATTATCCCAGAAACAAAAAAGGTAGCGAATAATCGCTACCTTTTTTATCTAACATCAATAGTGAACAGAGAGTTAACTGAGTTTACCGTGACATTGTTTGTACTTTTGTCCTGAACCACATGGGCACGGATCGTTACGGCCTATTTTCTCACCTTCACGGATGACTGTTTTAGGCGCTTCTATTTGTTGCTCTGCTGTATCACTTAATGCTTCTGCTGCTGCGTGTTGATAAGCCAGTTTAATCTTTGCATCTTCATCACGGCGACGCTGCTCCATTTCATCAACATCTGACTGCGCTTGAACTTGTACTTTAGACAGTACGCTTATCACGTCATTTTTCAGTGTTTCAAGCAATTGTTGGAATAATTCAAACGATTCACGCTTATATTCTTGCTTTGGATTTTTCTGTGCATAACCGCGTAAATGAATACCTTGGCGTAAGTGATCCATGGCAGCTAAGTGCTCTTTCCAGAGTCCATCTAGTGTTTGCAGCATTACCGCTTTTTCAAATTGACGTAATACTTGTGCACCGACCATCTCTTCTTTAGCTTTATATAATTCACTCCATGACGTTAGAATCCGTTCGCGTAACGTTTCTTCATGCAGATTATCATCTTGATCTAACCATTCTTGAATTGTTAGCTTTAGGCCAAATTCATTACCAAGGCGTTGTTCAAGCCCCGGTACATCCCAAAGTTCTTCAAGTGATTGCGGTGGAATAAATTGATCGACAATTCCACTTATCACATCTTGTTCGATATTCTGGATAGTGTCTTGAATACTTTCAGCATCCATTAGCTCGTTACGCTGTGCATAGACAACTTGACGTTGATCGTTAGCGACATCATCATATTCGAGCAATTGCTTACGGATATCAAAGTTACGAGCTTCAACTTTACGTTGAGCGTTTTCAATAGCACGTGATACCCAAGGATGCTCAATAGCCTCACCCTCTTCCATACCGAGCTTTTTCATCATGCCAGATACTCGATCTGAAGCGAAGATACGCATTAAGCTATCTTCCATCGACAAGTAAAAACGTGAAGAACCCGCATCACCTTGACGACCAGCACGACCGCGTAACTGATTATCGATACGACGAGATTCGTGACGTTCTGTACCTAGGATGTGCAAACCACCTGCAGCAAGCACTTCATCATGACGTATTTTCCAGTCAGCTTTAATCTTAGCTTTCTGTTCTGCCGTTGGATTATCTAGCGCTTCAATTTCCATGTTCCAGTTACCGCCTAATACGATATCTGTACCACGACCAGCCATGTTAGTTGCAATAGTCACAGCACCTAAACTACCGGCTTGAGCAACAATCTCGGCTTCTTTTTCATGGAACTTAGCATTGAGCACGCTATGCGGAATGTTAGCTTTTTTCAATAATGAGTTAAGTAGTTCTGATTGTTCAATAGAGACAGTACCCACTAATACCGGTTGGCCACGTTCACGACAACCTTCGATATCTTTAATAATCGCTGCATATTTTTCTGGCGCGGTAAGATAGACCAAGTCGGCCATATCTTTACGAACCATTGGGCGATTTGTAGGAACAACAACGGTATCTAAACCATAGATATGTTGAAATTCGAATGCTTCGGTATCTGCTGTACCTGTCATACCGGCAAGCTTTTCATACTGTCTGAAATAATTTTGGAAAGTGATAGAAGCCAGAGTTTGGTTTTCATTCTGGATTTTAGCGCCTTCTTTGGCTTCGACAGCTTGATGCAAGCCTTCTGACCATCTACGACCAGGCATAGTACGGCCTGTATGTTCGTCGACAATAATAACTTCATCGTCTTGTACAATATAGTCGATATCTTTTTCAAACAAGGTATGGGCGCGAAGTGCCGCATGAACATGATGCAATAACGAAATGTTCGTCGCAGAATAGAGCGAGTCACCTTCGGCTAACATGCCTTTTTCAATTAATAACTGTTCAACTTTTTCTTGACCACGTTCAGTTAAATGAACCTGTTTACCCTTTTCGTCAATACTATAGTCACCTTCACCAACATAGTCTTCGGTGTCTTCTTTGTCTTGAGCGATGAGACTTGGGATCAATAAATTAATTTTGGCGTATAATTCAGAGCTGTCTTCTGCCGCACCAGAAATAATCAATGGTGTACGGGCTTCATCAATTAGAATTGAATCGACTTCATCAATAAGGGCATAGTGCAATGGTCGCTGAACGCGCTCTTGTGGAGAAAACGCCATGTTGTCGCGAAGGTAGTCAAAACCAAATTCATTATTAGTACCGTAGGTAATATCTGCGTTGTAGGCTTCTTTCTTTTCGAATGAACCTAAGCCAGCAATGTTAATTCCGACACTTAAACCTAAAAACTCAAATAATGGACGGTTATTCTCAGCATCACGTGTAGCTAAGTAATCGTTCACAGTAATGATGTGAACACCTTTGCCCGTTATGCCGTTAAGGTAAGCTGGCAAAGTTGCCGTTAGAGTTTTACCTTCACCGGTTCGCATTTCAGCAATACGATTGCTGTCTAAAACCATGCCGCCGAGTAATTGAACATCAAACGGACGCATGTCGAACACACGCTTTGATGCTTCACGTACAACAGCAAATGCTTCTGCCATGATGTTATCTAAGGTTTCGCCATTTTCTAAACGTGTGCGGAACTCTGTCGTTTTTGCTTTGAGTTCTTCATCAGATAGCTTTTCGTAATCAGCTTCTAATGCATTAATTTGAATAACAATTTTTCCAAGATTTTTCAGGGTGCGGTCGTTGCGACTTCCGAATACTTTTGTCAGTAGTTTGCCTAACATCTTAATCACTTATCTGTTGTAGGTTTGGCTCATTTGAGCGCATTAACCGTTAATATTATTAACTTGCTTTGCGGTAAACGTATTTCTGTGGATCTATTTGTTGTTTACCACGCAGCACTTCGTAATGCACATGGGGGCCAGTTGAACGGCCTGTGCTTCCCATACTGGCAATTTTATCGCCTTTGGCAACGACGTCACCTACGTTTACTGACAGAGATTTATTATGTCCATAGCGAGTGCGAAGACCATTACCATGATCTATTTCGACTAACTCACCATATCCAAGCATGCTTCCTGACCATGTTACAACGCCTGCAGCAGTAGTTGTAACATCTGCCCCTTCTTTGCCGGCAAAATCAATACCTTTATGCATTGTTCGTCGGCCACTAAAAGGGTCATTTCGTAAACCATAGGGCGAAGATAACCAACCTTTATCGATTGGCCGCCCTGATATATAACGCTCTTCATCTATATGGAGATTAGATGCTACTGTTTCAAGTAGTGATAGCTGAACGTTATTATTATCAATTCTAGACGCCAACTTATTCATTTCATCGATAAGCTGGCTTAATTCGACACCATTGCCGATTTCGCTTAACCCGCCGATACCAACTTCTGTAGAGAAATCAAATTGGTCATCAAGGAGGTTATTTTGCGCTACTTGCTGCCCTAGGGCTTCAAGTCGGGTGATTTTGGCCTGCATTTTTGCCACATGAGTAACCAAAGTTGCCAGCTGGGTTTCTGTTGCAGTTTTGAGTTCTACCACTTGTTGCTTTTGCTGTTGGCGAAGCTGTTTATTTTCATCAACTTTCGCTTGTTGGTTAGCAAAACGCTCAGTGCTATATTGATATATTCCTGTGCCAGTGGCCATCAGAATAATAGGTAGGAGTAACCAACGCTTACTAGGTTGCCAGCGCGTTACACCATTTCGACCTTGGATAAAAACTGTTACACTCATAGCCTAATTCAGCCATCTTATTATCATATGAAAAAGCCCCCTCAAGATCTCAGCAATTTAGTTCATTTGTCTGGGAGACTGCCTGAACTGGCCGAGAAAGCAGAACTACTTAATAATCTGAATCGTTATGTCAAACAGACGTTAAATGGTCCTGTGGCAGAGCAGCTAAAAGTTGCTAATATCCGCCAGGGTGTTCTTGTTATTGAAACGACATCTGCAGCATGGGCTGCAAGAATAAATTTTCAAAAGCAGAAGCTATTAAAACAACTTCAAACTGACACACTTCCGATGCTTACCGCTATAGAGGTGAAAGTCAATCCTGGGCTTGCCTTAGCAAAACCACAAACTCAACCTAATCAAAATGTGATCAGCACCACTGCAGCACAACATATTGAAGCATTAGCTGCACATGTTGATGGTTCTTTAGGTGAAAAACTAAAACGGCTGGCTGCATTAGCCAGCCGTAATAGGCAATCTTAACTGATTAAACGTGCGCTAACGCACCTGGAACCATGAAGCTGACAGGCACATCAGCCTCTTTATCAAAGCTTACCAACTCCCACGCATCTTGCTGAGCAAGTAATGCACGCACAAGTTGGTTGTTTAACGCATGACCAGTTTTATAAGCTGAAAATTCGCCGACGATGGCATGACCAGCAACATATAAGTCACCAAATGCATCGAGGATTTTATGCTTAACGAATTCGTCTTCATAACGCAGACCATCAGGGTTTAATACACGATATTCGTCAAGTACAACGGCATTTTCCATGCTGCCACCTAGTGCTAGATTATTCGCACGTAGGTATTCAATATCTCGCATAAAACCAAATGTTCTGGCACGACTAATGTCTTTCACAAACGCTGATGTCGAAAAGTCCATCACCATGTGTTGTTGACTACGAGCAATTTCTGGATGATCAAAGTCAATTCTAAAATCAACTCTAAAGCCTTTAAAAGGTTTTAACTCAGCCCATTTATCGCCATCTTCAACACGCACAGGTTTGATGATTTTTAGGTATTTTTTAGCTGCAGCTTGTTCTTTAATTCCTGCACTTTGCAGTAAGAACACAAATGGGCTTGCACTGCCATCCATAATCGGGATTTCTGGTGCATCGACTTCGATAATTGCATTATCGATGCCTAAGCCGGCAAGTGCCGCAAACAAATGCTCAATGGTTGATATTCTAATCCCAGCATCGTTTACAAGGGCGGTACACATTGTTGTTTCACGAACCATATCAGCTTTGGCTGGGATAGACACAGCAGGGCTAAGATCGGTACGTTTTAGTACAATCCCTGTATTCACTGGTGCGGGCATAATGCATAGAGTCACTTTGTTGCCGGAATGTAATCCGACCCCAGTGCTCTTCACCATTTTTTGAACAGTTCTTTGAAAAATCATTCAGTCGCCCATAAATATCAATATTAAACAAATAGTTGCAAAAATAGCCTTAGGCTATCATGCATAACTGGTACAACATGCTACCATAAATTTAGCTTTTCACAAAAAAAACGCCAAACACAGAGTAAATGTATAAACCTGCTTGCAAAATAACCTTTTTCGCACACTTCGCTCATTAATCACGCAAAAACATAACGTTTTATCCGTGTATTAATCAGCTTGCTTACGCAAAAATGCCGGAATATCAAGATAGTCAGCATCAGTACGCTGTACAGGTTGAGGCTGCGGAACAGCATTACCTTTTGGCGCAGCGTAACTTTGTTGTGTCATCACATCTTCAACAGGTTCTGGACGCGGCTCTATTACAACAGGTTCTGGACGAGCAACAGGCTTAGACACTAATTGAATGTCTGGCTTTTTCTCTGCGCCGATACCTGTAGCAACAACAGTTACACGTAACTCATCACTCATTTCTGGATCAATGACAGCACCAACTACAACAGTGGCATTGTCAGATGCATAAGCTTTAACGTGGTTACCCACAGTTTCAAGCTCTTCGATAGTGATATCCATACCTGCTGTGATGTTAACTAACACACCGCGCGCACCGGCTAAGTCGATATCTTCAAGTAATGGGCTAGCCACAGCAGCTTCTGCAGCTTCTTCAGCGCGATCATCACCACGAGCAACACCGGTACCCATCATGGCATTACCCATTTCGGACATAACGGTTTTCACATCGGCGAAATCGACGTTGATTAGACCAGGACGAGTAATTAGCTCAGCAATACCTTGAACAGCACCAAGTAATACATTGTTAGCTGCAGCAAAAGCATCAAGCAATGAAGTACCACGACCCAATACTTTTAATAGCTTTTCATTGGGGATCGTAATTAACGAATCCACATGTTTAGCTAACTCGGCAATACCAAGTTCTGCATAGGCCATGCGCTTTTTACCTTCAAAAGGAAAAGGCTTGGTCACAACTGCAACGGTTAAAATACCTTCTTCACGGGCAATTTCTGCCACAACAGGAGCAGCACCAGTACCGGTACCACCACCCATGCCGGCAGCGATAAAGATCATGTCAGACCCTTTAATTGCAGCACGAATATTCTCGCGGTCTTCTTCAGCGGCTTGACGACCCACATCTGGGTTTGCGCCCGCACCGAGACCTTTAGTCACGTCGCGGCCAAGCTGAATAGTTGAACCAGCACTTGATTTACGTAGTGCTTGTGCATCTGTATTGGTAACGATAAATTCAACACCTTCGATGCTGTGTTTTACCATATGTTCGACCGCGTTTCCGCCGCCGCCACCGACGCCGATGACTTTAATCACCGCTTCGTCTGAATGTGTATCCATGATCTCAAACATTGTCTGATCTCCATTTGTCTGCGTTATTAAAATTCACCCTTAAACCAACTTTTGACCCGATTCAAAAAGCTGGTAACCCCTTGGCGCTCAGGTCGTTCGAACTGTCGTTCGATGACTCGTCTTGCGCCATAATGAAGCAACCCTATTCCTGTTGAATAAATAGGTTGATCAACATATTCGTATAACCCTTTTACTGGTAGCGGTGATGCGACACGAACTGGCATACCAAAGGTTGCTTCAGCAATATCAACGGCACCCGATATCGAGGACGTTCCTCCAGTAAGCACAATCCCTGCTGCAATTTGATCTTCTAGACCGCTATCTTGTAACTGCTTGAGAACAAGCTCAAACAATTCTTGATATCTTGGCTCTACCACTTCTGCCAGAGTATGGCGTGACATGCTACGTGAAGGACGACCACCCACTGACGGTACTTCAATACTGTCTTCACGGCTTACCGTAGAACTTCTGGCACTGGCAAACTGCACTTTTATTTGTTCAGCATGCGTTAACGGTGTTCTGAATATCTTGGCGATGTCACTGGTGACTTGGTTACCCGCTACCGGAATAACTGCACAATGACGTAATGCGCCGTTGGTATATACAGCAATATCGGTTGTGCCACCACCAATATCAACAATACACACGCCTAAATCTTTCTCATCATTTGTGAGCACAGAGTCTGCAGAAGCGATGCCCGAAAATACCAAATCATCTACTTTTAAACCGCAACGCTCGACACTCTTAGTAATGTTTTTGGCCATATCATTAGCACAAGTAACAATATGAGCTTTGGCTTCCATACGCATGCCCGACATACCAATTGGGCTCTTAATGCCGTCTTGAACGTCAATTGAATACTCTTGCGGCAATACATGCAAAATACGACGTTCTGTCGGGATCTTAACCGAGCGTGCGGTATGGATTACATTATCGACGTCTTCTTGGGTGACTTCTTCGTCGTTAATCGACACCATGCCATTTTCATTTTGGCAGGCAATATGTTTACCCGAAATACTTAAGTACACCGATGAAACCTGGCAATCAGCCATTAACTCGGCTTGATCTAACGCCCGTTGCACACTGCGCACTATAGAGTCGAGATCATTCACGCCGCCTTTATCCATGCCGCGAGAAGGATGATTACCTAAACCAATGACACTAATCTCACCATCAGGTAATACTTCACCAATGATCACTGCGACCTTGGATGTCCCTATATCTAACCCCACGATGAGGTTTCTTTCCTGATTTTTGGTCATTTATTGTCGACTCTCTTTTTTGAATCATCCCAACCTACGGCGAACCCGGTATCGTAACGTAAATCAACGGTCGCAATTGGTTTTTCACTTTGCTTCAAAGTTGGATACACATTAATAAAGCGTTGTATCCGTGACATTTTATCTTCTCGCCCAAGCTCTATTTCAATTCCGTTAGCCAGTACAGCATGCCACGCATGGCGAGGACTTAAGCGTAAACTGACCAACTTAAACTCGTTTATTGTCAATAAATCATCTAACTGCTGGTAGCTGGTCAATACTTCTATTTCAGTCCCTTCAGGGCCAGATAACTTGGGTAAGGCATCATGTTCTGAATGCGCAAACGCATCAAAAACCTCACCGTTAATATTAAGCCAAGACACTTCGTTCCAATGCGCTACAGCTTGTTGTTCTTGTAAGGTAACCTTAAACTTTGCCGGCCATTCTCGTCTTACTGATGCATGATAAACCCACGGCAATGCTTCTAATGCTTTTTGTACATCCACCACATCTGCGCTAAAAAAACTACTTTGCATTAATGACTGTAATGCATTTTTAATTTCGTCATCGGTGGTATAAATTCGCTCACCTTTAATAGCAACCGCTTCAATAGGCAATGCATCAGCATCGTTTAACAACTCGTGTAGTTGCACACAACCCCAAACAACGGTGCCAAGCACACTGCATAAAAACACTACACCAGTGCAAAAATACCAATTAACACGAGCTAATTTATTTTTTAGTTGCCGCCCTTTATCGCTCCACGACACCTTAAATCCGCCTCTGACGTTGTTCCGGAGTTAACTCCAAAAGATCGGTCATTATATAGACCAATTCATAAGGTTTAAAGCTCGATTTTCACACACAATAATTGGTGAAAAATCAATCACTTTATTGCTCTTCTACAAGCACTTTACAACCCAAATTATTCTGAGCTAATTCTTTCGATAAAGCACCAATATTACCCGCACCCTGGGTCATAAATAAATCCCCATGTTGCAACACATCAGGTAAAACTGCCGCTAGTTGATCTGGGCTGGCGACAAAAATAGGGTCTATTTGACCTCGTAATCTAATTGAACGGCATAAAGCGCGCCCATCGGCACCCGGGATAGGAGCTTCACCCGCTGCATAAACATCTAATAATAATAAACAATCTACCTGCGACAATACATCGACAAAGTCTTCATATAAGTCGCGCGTACGGCTGTAACGATGCGGTTGATATGCCATCACTAAACGCTTGTCTGGCCAACCTGCTCGCGCTGCTTTAATCGTTGCTAATACTTCACTTGGATGATGTCCGTAGTCGTCCACGAGCATGACACTGCCATTAGGTGTTTCAAATTCACCTAAATGCTGAAAACGACGACCTATACCTTCAAACTCTGCAAGTGCTTGTACAATCGCACTATCATCGATGTCATCTTCACTGGCGACAGCAATCGCGGCTAAAGCGTTAAGAACGTTATGTTCACCTGGCAAATTAAGTACAATATCAACATTATCTTTGCCATGACGCTTAACCGTAAAGCTTGACTGGTGACCATTTTGTGCAAAATTAATCGCCTGGACATCAGCCTCTTCACTGAAACCATAGGTCACAACTTGGCGGCCAATACGTGGCATAATTTCGCGGATCACTTCATCATCAATACACATTACTGCGACGCCATAAAACGGCAGATTATGTAAAAAATCGATAAAAGTGGTTTTCAGTTTCTCAAAGTCGCCACCATAGGTATCCATGTGATCGGCTTCGATATTGGTGATCACACTGACCATTGGCTGCAAATGCAAAAAGCTTGCATCGCTTTCATCTGCTTCAGCAATAAGGTAACGACTGGTGCCTAGGCGTGCATTGGTACCTGCGCTATTAAGTAAACCACCAATCACAAATGTTGGATCACGGCCAGCTTGACCATAGACACTGGCAATTAAGCTCGTCGTCGTGGTTTTACCATGAGTGCCGGCAATCGCAACACCATGACGATAGCGCATTAACTCAGCCAGCATCTCTGCACGGCGTACAATCGGAATACGTAATTCTTTAGCGGCAATAATCTCAGGATTTTGCGGGTTAATGGCAGTCGAAACGACAACAACATCAACCTGTTCAACGCTTTGGGCCTGATGGCCAATAATGATTTTTGCGCCAAGACTCGCCAAACGCTCAGTTACGCTATTGATAGCGATATCTGAGCCGCTTATTTGATAACCTTCGTTCACAAGCACTTCCGCAATACCACCCATGCCGGCACCACCGATGCCAACAAAATGAATGCGCTTAATCCGTCTCATTTCAGGGATCATGCTACGAAGCTGTGCGTATCTTTCTGTCTTAGTCATTTCAACCCTTACTCGCAAATGAGGCACAAATATCTGCTACTCGTTGAGTCGCATCTAATACCGCTACGCCTCTTGCCTTATGACCCATTTGGGCTAGTTCTTGTCTATTTTCAGCAAATAACTGCAATTTTTCAGCAAGGTTATCTGCATTTAAAATGGTTTGTGGTAATAAAAATCCTGCGCCAGCATCAACAAGTACTGATGCATTTACAGTTTGATGATCATCCACTGCATGAGGATACGGCACTAAAATACTCGGTAAACCCACGGCTGCCAGTTCGGACACTGTAAGGGCACCCGAGCGGCAAACCACTACATCGGCCCAACGATAAGCGGCTTCCATATCATCAATAAATTCTGCAACATTGACACTGTCTGATTGGCCAAGTTGTTGATAACTCGACTTTACTGTTGTTTGGTTATTTTTGCCCACTTGGTGCCAAACTGTCAGAGAATGATATTTACTCAGATGAGCCACCACAGCAGGCATGACATCATTCAATACTTTGGCACCTAAACTGCCACCTACCACCAATACTCTTAACGCATCGGCTTGCGGTGTTTTAATTTGTGCGCCTAACTCAATCAGCTCTTGGCGGATGGGATTACCCACAACCTCAACATTAGCGACGCTACTGGTAAAGGTATTGGGGAATGCACACAACACTTTTTTGGCAATCTTAGATAACAACTTATTGGTTAATCCTGGAATCGCATTTTGCTCATGCAACACGACAGGAATACCTGACAATTTTCCGGCCACTCCGCCCGGGCCGCTGGCAAAACCGCCCATGCCTAAAATCACATCGGGTTGAAAATCATCAATTACCGCTTTAGCTTGAATAATTGAACGGATAATTTTAAATGGTGCCGCTAACTTACGTATAAGCCCATTACCACGCACACCTTTAATATCGATAAATTCAATATCAAATCCGTGTTGAGGCACTAAACGCGCTTCCATTCGGTCGGCAGTACCTAACCAACGTATTTGCCAACCTTTCTCCGCTAAATACTTCGCCACTGCAAGTGCAGGAAAAACATGGCCACCCGTACCACCAGCCATAATTAATATCTTAGGAGAACGACTAATATTACTGTTCATTAACTGGTTCTCCCTTGTACGGCTTGCACCAAACTAACTCGACGTTCATGATCTATCCTAACAAGCAACATCACCGCAGCGGTCATAATCCACAAACTACTGCCACCATAGCTAATAAACGGTAGGGTTAACCCTTTGGTTGGTAACATACCAATACTGGCCCCTACGTTAACTACGGTCTGAAAACAAATCCAAATCCCAACACCATAGGCGACATAACTTTCAAAAGGGCGCTGCATTTTTAAACATAAATTACCCAATCTAATCGCACGTATAGCAATAAAAAATAATGTGCATAACACCACCATAATACCGGTAAACCCCAGCTCCTCACCGATAACAGCAAAGATAAAATCAGTGTGTGCCTCAGGTAAATAAGCCAGCTTCTGAATACTGTTACCTAAACCCTGACCAAACCAATCGCCTCGGCCATAAGCCATTAAGGACTGCGTCAACTGATAACCACTGCCAAATGGGTCTTCCCACGGATCCATAAACGAGGTCACACGTCGCATACGGTAGGGTTCGAATAGCACCAGTAATACGAAGGTCGCTACGCCAAGTAATATCAACACCATAAAGTCTGTAATGCGCGCGCCAGCCAGAAACAACAAGCTTACCGTACACACAAACAACACCACCACGGTGCCTAGGTCAGGCTGTAACAAAATCAATACTGCGAACAAACCGTAAACCCCAATCGGTTTATAGAAGCCTTTACGGTTTTCGCGTAATTCACCATGACGACGTACTAGGTAACCTGCCATGTATACAATAAATACAAACTTGGCCATTTCGGCGACTTGGATCCTAATAGGACCGATAGACAACCAACGACGAGCACCGTTAACCGAAGTACCGATAAACAGTACTGCTATCAATAATACCAACACCGCTAGCATCAGCATGCCGCTGTTTTTTTCCCAATAGCTGACTTCAAACTTCAGTACCACGAAAGCAATCACTACGCAGCCAACAAGGTAAAGCACATGGCGATACATAAAATAAAACGGGTCGCCAGTCAGTTTGGTCGCTTCAGGCATTGAAGCAGACATCACCATAACAAAGCCAAAACACATTAAGCCGACAATCGCGACTAGAAAGCTACGGTCGTATAACGGCATACCCGGTGTATGGTCATCTGATAATAACGAGGGCAAAGTCCAATTAAGGCCTCGTTTAAACAAGCTAAGTTGCTGCTCGTTATTCGCCATCGGCTAACGACTCCACACACTGTCTAAAATCATCACCGCGAGCCATAAAGTTCTTATACATATCTAAACTTGCACATGCTGGCGACAATAATACTATGTCACCAGACGATGTTAATTCAGCGGCTTTGGCGACGGCCTCTGCCATCGTTGTCACTTCAATAGTGCCTGGTTTTAATTTGGCAATTTTGCGTCCATCTCGCCCCAAGGTAATAAGCTGGGTAATATTGCTCAACGGTTCTATAAGCGGACTAAAATCACTGCCTTTACCGTCTCCACCGGCGATCAAATACAAATCACCTAAGTGTGAATTAAGTCCCTCTAGCGCGGCAACTGTCGCGCCAACATTGGTCGCTTTAGAGTCATTGATATACGACACACCTTGCTTAACGGCAATCAGTTCGCAACGATGGCTTAAACCAACAAAGGTTTTAGCCACTTCTATCATGGCCTCTTTACCGACACCACAAGCATCGGCTAATGCCATTGCAGCTAATAAGTTTGCATGGTTATGGCTACCAATTAAGGTCACATCAATTAAATTAATAATTTCACTGTCACCATGGAAAATCTTGCCATCACTTAATCCCCATGCATCGCCTTCTGGCACATCCAAACCAAAATTATTTTGATTCATTGGCTCTAACGGATAAGTTAACTCGTCATCACGGTTGTACATCACAAAGCGACTTTGTGGGTATAAGCGTAATTTTGCTTCGCGGTAAGTATTTAAGTCACTATAGCGATCCATATGATCTTCGCTAACATTGAGACACGTTGCCGCAATACAATTTAATGAATGAGTTGTTTCAAGTTGAAAACTCGATAGTTCAAGTACGTAAAAGTCTGCATTCTGAGGTAATAAATCCAGCGCTGGTGTACCAATATTACCGCCAATCGCCACCGATTTTCCGGCAGCTAACAGCATTTCGTACACTAATGTCGTCACCGTAGATTTACCATTTGATCCAGTGATACCGACAACGCAAGGTTTTTTGTCTGCTATTTCTCGAGCAAATAACTCGACATCACCAATCACTTCAATTCCCATGTCCAATGCTGCACGCACTTCAGGCGTATCGATTGGCACACCAGGGCTGATGATAATTTGGCTAGACTGAACTAAATAACGACAATCAAACCCGCCAGCCAATAATTCAATATCGGCAAACTCTTGTGCCAACGTATCTGCACCCGGCGGATGACGACGACTGTCCATCACTAAAGGTTTAATGCCTTTAGACACTAAAAAACGCACGACCGAGAGCCCTGTTGCCCCTAAGCCTAAAACAATGTGCGTATATTGAGTTTGCATAATACTGACCTTGATTAATTACTTAGCGTAATTTTAGAGTCGCGAGACCCAGTAACACTAAAAACAACGAGATAATCCAAAAACGCACGATTACACGCGGCTCTGGCCACCCTTTTAACTCATAGTGATGATGAATAGGTGCCATACGGAAAATTCGTTGACCACGTAACTTATACGAACCCACCTGCAATATCACCGATACCGTTTCCATCACAAACACGCCACCCATGATCACTAATAAAATCTCTTGGCGAACCAAAATAGCAATCACACCTAATGCAGCACCCAACGCTAATGAGCCTACATCGCCCATAAACACTTGTGCTGGGTAGGTGTTGAACCATAAAAAACCTAAACCTGCACCGACCATAGCCGTACACACAATCACCAATTCACCGGCTAACGGTAAATGAGGTAGGTGCAAATAACTGGCAAATTGTGCATGACCAGATAAGTAAGCGATTAATGCAAACGCAGCCGCAACCATTACGGTTGGCATAATCGCCAAACCATCTAAGCCGTCGGTTAAGTTCACTGCGTTACTGGCACCCACAATGGTGAAGTAAGCTAATAAAATAAACATAAAGCCCAGTTGCGGCATAATATCTTTAAAAAACGGCACAACTAATTGTGTTTCGCCAACCATGGTTGATGAGCTATACAAATACACTGCAACCACTAAAGCGGCAATTGACTGCAGTGCGTATTTCCAACGTGCAATTAGGCCTTTAGAATCTTTCTTAACCACTTTACGGTAATCATCAATAAAACCAATGACACCAAAACTGGCTAGTACAAATAAAGTGACTAATACATAACGATTAGATAAGTCGCCCCACAGCAGCACACTGATAAAAATGCCCGCAAGGATAAGAATTCCGCCCATTGTCGGTGTTCCACGCTTACTGAAATGTGATTCTGGACCGTCATCACGAACGACTTGACCAATTTGCAGCGTTTGCAGGTGCTTAATTAAAATCGGCCCCCACCACAAACTAAACACCAATGCAGTTAACAAGCCTAAAATAGCCCGGAACGTTACATATGAAAAAACGTTAAACCCGCTATAAAATTGGGTTAAATACTCGGCTAGATAAACCAGCATCTACACTAACTCCCCACGCCCAAAGGCATCTAATAAACTGTCCACAACTCGCTCCATAGCGGCGCTGCGGGAACCTTTAACTAAAACGGTGATATTACCTTTGGTACTTATTAACTGTTTTTGCAATGCCACGATTAATGGCTTTTGAGCACAAAAGTGTTCACTGCCAAATGCTTCACTGGTATTTGCCGACAACTGGCCGCAACAAAATAGCGACTCTATGGCTGCATTTTTAACCTGTAATCCAATGCTGGCGTGCAAAGGGGCAGCATTGTCGCCTAATTCGCCTAAATCTCCCAGCACTAAACAACGATATCCATCACGTTGCTGTAACCAATTAATCGCCGCACTTACTGACGTTGGATTAGCGTTATAGCTATCATCAATTAATAACACTCGACCAAGCTCATGGGGCTGCATACGACCCTTTACCGGTTTAAGCAAAGCAAAGCCTTGTGCGATGTCGTAAAGCGATATATCTAAAGCAATACACATAGATGCTGCAGCCAGAGCATTACTCACTTGATGCAGACCCGCCAATGGCAATCGCACCACTTCTTGCTGTCCATCAAAGGTTAATGTAAACCGATAACAACCATTGGCATCTGCCACTATGTCTGTTGCAATCACATCGGCATCGACATTCATTTCACGGCCAAAACGCAGGTGTTTGTGCCCTTGCGACTGTTGCAGCATAAAGTCTGCAAACTTGTCGTCAGCATTAATAATCGCCGTGCCATCTGGAGCAAGATGATTAAAAATTTCAGATTTAGCCTGAGCAACACCTTCCAGCGAACCAAATCCTTCAAGATGAGCATTGCCGACATTATTCACTAACGCGACTTGAGGCAGCACTAACGACGAGGTGTAATCGATCTCACCACGATGGTTTGCGCCAAGTTCAAATACCCCATATTCATCACCTTTACTTAACCGTAGCAAAGTTAACGGCACACCAATTTCGTTGTTAAAATTGCCGGCGGTAAATAACACTTGGTGATGTTGAGATAAAATAGTGGCCAGCATTTCTTTAACGCTGGTTTTGCCGTTTGACCCCGTTAACGCGACGCAAATAGGCGCCACGGTTTGGCGCACAAACGCTCCCATCTTGCCCATAGCCTTTTGGGTATCGGCAACTACAATTTGCGCAATATCGGCGGCAAAAGGATGGTCGACTAATAGATGATCGACCAACAGTGCTACTGCACCATTTTTAATCGCAGTATCAACAAAGTCATGCCCATCAAAACGCTCGCCTTTTAACGCGATAAATAAACATTGAGCTGGAATGTTGCGACTGTCAGTACTGACACTCGTAATCACTCCGTCTTGGCCGTGTAGGGTGCCATTAAGATGCTGGGCTAATACCGACATAGTGACACTAATCATGATGCCTCCTGAGACAACTTGAATGCTAAGGCGCGTTCATCATAATCAATACATTGTCCTGCCACTTCTTGATAGGTTTCATGCCCCTTGCCAGCAAGCAGTACAATATCGTCAACGTGTGCCAATGCAACAACATGGGTAATGGCTTCAATACGGTCTACTTGAGTAAGCACGTTTTGAGGCTGACTAATACCCTGTAAAATATCGTTAATAATGGTTTGTGGATCTTCACTACGGGCATTGTCACTTGTGATCATCACTTTATCTGCATATTGCTCAGCGGCTTGTGCCATCAAAGGACGCTTACCTTTGTCACGATCGCCACCGCAGCCGAATACACACCACAGAGTTCCTTTGCAGTGCAATCTTAATGCTTTTAACGCTTGCTCAATTGCATCTGGAGTATGGGCATAGTCAACAACCAAAGTCGCGCTGTTAGTAGATGAAAAACGCTCCATACGACCCGCAACAGGAACCAACAACGGCAGCACCGCCAAAATAGATGCCATTGGCTTGCCCTGTAAATACAGCACAGCTATTGCTGCCACTAGGTTAGACAAGTTAAATGCACCTAATAGCGGCGAGTTAAGCTGCACACTTACAGGAAGCCCACTATTAATCTCGACAAAATGCAATGTCGCAGTGACACCTGCATCATGATATTCAATGGCATCACAGTAAAAGTCGGCAGCAGAATTACCATGAATGCTGAATGACTTATTCTTTTCATTCGCAAGTTGGGTCAACCATTTCTCGCCCACGGCATCATCAATATTAATCACACCATGTTTTACACTAGGAAATTGAAATAAGCGTTTTTTAGCCGCAGCGTAAGAATCCATATCACCGTGATAATCTAGATGATCGCGGCTTAAATTAGTAAACACTGCTATCTCAAATGGTGCCGCTTCTACTCGTCCTTGTACTAAACCATGGCTAGACACTTCCATAGCACACAGTTCAGCGCCTTTAGCAGCAAACTCACTAAGCTGGCGCATAACCGTTATTGCATCAGCAGTCGTATTGCCGCTATCCACAAGTTGACCCCACAAACCATTACCTAATGTGCCCATCACAGCGGCTTGATGGCCAAGTAAATGGACAATTTGAGCGATAATTTGACTTACAGAAGTTTTGCCATTGGTACCGGTTATTCCAATCAAAGATAACGATTGGTTATTGGATAAGTAAAACTGAGCAGCAACGGCCGACAATTGGCGGCCTAGTTGGCAAAAAAACACTAATGGCACAGTATATTGAAGACGATCGACGATGCCATGTTCATCTGGATTATCGGTATGGATCAGTATCGCTGTTGCTCCAGCGTTAATCGCTTGAGGAATGAATACTCGACCATCGACTTTATGACCAGGTAACGCCACAAATAAACCGCCACGTTCTACGTCACGGCTGTCTAGTGTTAACCCATTAATGGATTCGCGGCCAGAGTAATGGAACCACGGCGCTAATAAATCATTTAATAACATTATTCTGCGCTCCTCGCGCAGTGGCCAAATGAACAGCCTCCTGCTCTGAAATTGGTTCTACATTAAGCATTTGCAAAGCACCTGACATAATTTTAGCAAAAGCAGGGCCGGCAACATCGCCACCGTAATATTTGTCGCCTTTGGGTTCATTAATCACAACTGAAATAGCCAAGCGTGGTTTATGAACCGGAGCTACACCAGCAAATAAAGCGACATAATCATCGCCATACCCCCCAGCAACGGCTTTACGGCTTGTACCTGATTTACCTGCAACGGGGTAACCATCAATATGTGCTTTGGTTCCTGTGCCTCCCGTTTCAGTCACCCCAACGAGCATTTCCATTACGTCATAGGCGACTTTATTTGAAATAACTTGCTCGCCTTTAGGTGGCTGTCTCAGCTTTAAAATCGATACTGGATAAAGTATTCCACCACTGCCTAGCGTGGCGTACATACGTGCAATTTGTAATGGTGTCGCGGTAAAGCCATAACCAAAAGACAAGGTGGCACGTTCAAAGTCAGACCAACGATGGCGATTATGAATTAATCCGGCACTTTCACCGGTTAAATTAATCCCCGAATAATTACCTAATCCCATGGATTGGTATGTACCGAGTAATTGTTCAACAGGCATAGACAAGGACAGCTTACTAATGCCCACGTTACTCGATTTAACCAAAATTTTGGCTAACGTCATGTCACCATAGTTATTCGAATCGCGAACTTGACGTCCACCAATCCGCATCCACCCTGGTGATGTCGAGATCAATTCATTTACTTTCACTGTGCCGGAATCTAGAGCCGCTGCAACAACAAAAGGTTTAATAGTAGACCCGGGTTCAAATGTGTCAGTTAAGGCACGATTACGCATACGGTGAGGCTGTAAATTATCTCGGGCATTGGGATTATATGAAGGCGTATTTACCATCGCTAGCACTTCGCCAGTGGTCACATCGATGACCACCACAGACCCTGAAGTCGCTTGGTATACTTCTGTCGCACGTTTCAATTCACGATATGCCAACTGCTGAATACGTTGATCGATACTGAGCACTAAATCGTTAGAGCTTTCGCCTTCTTGCACGATATCTAAACGCTCAACCACACTGCCATCACGGGCTTTACGTACTTTTTGCTTAGAAGGTGTTCCTGTTAACCAAGTATTATAAGTATTTTCGATGCCTTCAATGCCCACATCATCGATATTAGTGATACCAATTAACTGTGCAGCCGTTTCACCAGCAGGATAGTAACGACGGGATTCTGATTTAAGGTAAATACCACCAATTTTAAGCTGCTCAATATAGTCAGCAACAGCAGAGGTCACTTGACGTTTAAGATATACAAAGCGCTTTTTAGGATTGTTTTTGACTTTTCTGACCAATACATCGACAGGTTCCTGCAGAACATCAGCAAGGGCTTGCCAACGTCGCATGTCTTTAAATGCATCTTGATCATGAGCATGTTTAGGATCAGCCCACACAGCCCGCACAGGAACACTAACCGCGAGCATATCGCCATTACGATCGGTGATTAAGCCTCGCTGAACTTGATTGCTGGTTGTGCGTAATGTGCGCATATCACTTTCGTGACGCAGTTTATCTGGCTCAATAATTTGAATATAGGCCGCACGTGCAACTAGACTGCAAAATAATAACAAAACGAACCCCACCACAACGTATAAACGCCATGGAATAAGTTCGTGACCTAATTTTTGCTTTGCTTGTCTAGCCATATTCCCTATGCTCACTGGACTCGAATGATAACTTCCTCCTTAGGAAGCGGCCGAGACATATTTAATTCTTTGGTTGCCATCCGAGTCACACGACTGTGCTCTGATTGCGATTGTTCTTCTAATAATAGGTTTCGCCATTCAATATCTAAGCGATCTTGCTCTTGTAGAAGTTGATCCCATTGAGTAATCAACTTACGTGTTACATGGCTGGTATAAACGACGGCTACGCCATTCATCACAACCAAAATACTCAACAGCAATACCCACTTGTGGTGCCAAATGTCATGTAACACAATCCGAGGCAAATTTAATGGTGATTG
This sequence comes from Shewanella sp. SR44-4, assembly GCF_014163715.1. Taxonomy (NCBI): domain Bacteria; kingdom Pseudomonadati; phylum Pseudomonadota; class Gammaproteobacteria; order Alteromonadales; family Shewanellaceae; genus Shewanella; species Shewanella sp. SR44-4. The sequence continues at coordinate 20,162 of NZ_JACJDU010000014.1, forward strand.
GCTCACATTACCCTCAGTGGTTAATAATCCAGACGTTCGGCAACTCGTAATACTGAGCTACGCGCACGTGGATTTTGCTCTAATTCTGCATCAGAAGGCTTTAGTGCCTTACTAACCGCCTTTAATTTGCGCGATTTATTAAGCTCTGCTTCCATGATAGGCAATCCATATGGCACGCTTTCAGCTTGGCTATGGCGGCGAATGAAACGCTTAACCATACGGTCTTCTAACGAATGAAAACTGATCACCGATAGACGTCCTTGAGGTGCTAATACCGCTAATGCGCCTTCAAGTGCTTGATCGATTTGTTCTAATTCACTGTTAATATAAATACGAATAGCCTGGAACACCCGTGTTGCAGGATGCTTATTACGCTCTTTGTTTTTAGTGATGCGCGCGATTAAATCGGCTAAATCTTTGGTACGCAAAAAAGGTGTTTTTTCGCGATCGGCAGCGATACAACGTGCAATGTGACGCGAATTTTTTTCTTCACCGTAGGTTTTAAATACCCATGCCATGTCTTCAATTTCAGCACGCGCTATCCACTGAGCTGCAGTTTGCCCTTGGCTATTGTCCATGCGCATATCGAGTGGACCATCACGTAAAAAACTAAAGCCACGCTCTGCATCGTCTAGCTGTGGTGATGACACGCCAAGATCAAGCAATACGCCGTTGATCTTACCGGTTAATCCAAGCTCCTCTACATACTCGGCTAATTGGCCAAAGCCACCGTGTACGATTTGAAAACGTGGATCATCTGCAAACTGTTTTGCAGCTTCAATGGCTTGCGGATCACGATCAATTGCAATTAAACGACCATTTTCGCCTAAATGGCTTAATACATGACGCGAATGCCCACCTCGGCCAAACGTGCCATCAATGTAGATGCCATCACTTTGGATATTGAGACCATCAACGGTCTCATTCAATAATACTGATAAATGGGCAAACTCTTGGCTCATTGGGTTCTTCTAACCTTTTTGGTCATTACAGTGAAAAGTGTGCCAAGCGTTCATTGCTGGCTAAATCTTGGCTTTGAATGAGCGCATTGCCATCATCCATTTGTTGCTGCCAAGCACTCTCTTCCCATAATTCAAATTTATTCAGTAAGCCCACCAGCATGGTTTTCTTTTCTAAACTGGCGAAACTTCGCAATGCCGGCGGAATCACAATACGTCCGTGGCTGTCTAGTTCACAATCTTGTGCGTGACCTAGTAATTTTCGTTTAAAGGAACGCTCAAGTGGATCGGTATCAGAAAGCAATCTTAGCTTTGCTTCAATCTGCTCCCATTCATGTAACGGATAAATCAACAAACAAGCAGCGTCAATATCAACGGTCATAATCACAGTACCGGCATGCTCCACACGTAACGCATCACGGTATCTCGCTGGAATAGCGATCCGCCCTTTAGCATCCATGTTGATTGCACTGGCACCACGAAACACGTTATTTAGCCCTTAATGTTGTCATTTGATCCACAATGATCCACTTCTTCCCACAAATGCTAAGTTTAGGGACTCTATGCAAGTGTTGTCAAGCAATGGACAGATATATTAAATCCAGACCCCAAGCGGGTTAGCAGCAAATTAATATCAAGCGGGATGAATGACAGAGCTGTCATAGGAAAACAGCTAAAAATCAGGGTAAATGAGTTAAACCAGAGACATAACGGTCACTTTATCGGCTAAAATAGACTCGCGATCTTTTTAATTAATGTTATTTAATCGTTCGAATGCTCCATCTTTACCTCGTAATATTGCTCAACAGCTCAATTTTAAGCACATTAAAAATCAACAAATAGTCGACTGAGTCGATTTTCTACGTTTAAAAAAGCTCTTTATTTTATGCTTATGCCTGTCGAGTATCTTCAATATCAGCATTATTGAGACGAAAAAACCTCTCTATTCACCTTCTGTATCGTATTGCTCAGGTAAATTGCCTAGCTAAATAACACTGCTAAATAACACTGCTAAATAACGCTGCTAAAACAACTTTTGATCATTAGGTTACTGCTAAACATCATCTGCTAAACATCGATTACTAAGCATCAATGGCTAAGTATTAACGACCAAAAATCGATTGCAGAACATCACGGTGTATAACATTAACCCTGCATGTTGAGGGCAAGCATTTTATCAATTCATCTCGCAATCACAGTTAATTATTCTTAATGCCTTAATGGGATGTACGGTGATGATGACTCAACAATAAACAGTTAAAAGCAGTGTTATCACTTAAGAAATTACGCTACAGCGATATCGATCTGCTCAACGCTGTGTCCTGTTAACTTCGTTGCATTAATAGGCAATAGATAAGCTATTGACGCGGAAATACGCCTTTAGAGGTCGTAAATGGGAAAACATCGCGACGTTAACGTTATTCTATTGCCCTTGGTACATCATTGAATAACTGATAAAAATAATGAAATGAGCATAATTGATAACACCCATACCAACAGGGAGCCAGTCAACCAAGAGTATGAAAGAGGTAATTAAACGATCCAAAATCTAAATAAGATTAAATTTTAATCAAATTAAGCCGATAAACAGTTATGATGATAAACATCCAGCTTCATTTCACCATCACAGGAGAGCAACATGAGTATCGACAGCATTTATGCCATGCTAGCTAGACCTGTACAGGCAGTGAGTGAGCGTAAGAGGATTGTTGAACAAGTCAAACATACCAGTGCGATAAGTGCAGACAGCCACGAGGCGCCTCAGTCACAATTACCCCCCAGCATTACTCATAAAATGCCGATTCAACGGCAGGAAGCGCCACGTCAAGAAAGACGCGCCAAACCTAGAACGGTTAATGAGAAAAAAAATCTAGGTAGCCGAATGAGGCGAATGAAAACGGATAAGCGATTCTCCACTCGGGGAGAAACCGCTAGTCAGCTTATTGATATTGAAGTGTAATATTTACTTCGTTTACCCAACGTCACCATTAGGGCTCACTTGAGATACAGCTTTCTGCCAGCCCTTATATAAGGTGGCACGAGTCTCTATATCCATTGTTGAGGTAAACTCCCGCTCGGTAGACAGCATGGTTTTTAATTCATCGGTCGACTTCCATACACCAACAGCCAAGCCAGCGAGGAATGCAGCTCCCATCGCAGTGGTTTCTGTTACTTGCGGACGAATAACCGTTACCCCAGTAATGTCGGCTTGAAATTGCATTAAAAAGTCATTCGCTACCGCACCACCATCCACTCGAATTTGTGTTAGCGGTACATTAGAGTCTTTGCTCATAGCATCAAGCACATCACGAGACTGGTATGCAATTGCTTCTAATGCTGCGCGAATAATATGATTCCGATTGGCTCCCCGGGTTAAACCAATAATGGCACCTCGGGCATCGGCATCCCAATAAGGCGCACCTAAACCCACAAATGCAGGCACCAAGTAAACGCCATTAGTGTCGTCTACTTTGTCGGCAAAATATTGGGTGTCACAAGCATCGGCAATAAGACCTAACTCATCACGCAACCACTGAATGACCGCGCCGCCCATAAATACCGAGCCTTCTAGGGCATAATTCACCTTTGTATCAGCGCCAATAGCAATGGTCGTTAATAACCCATGGGTAGACTCTACCGCTTTGTCACCCGTGTTCATTAACAAAAAACACCCTGTGCCATAAGTATTTTTAGCCATCCCAGGCTCAATGCACAATTGGCCAAATAACGCCGATTGTTGATCGCCAGCCATGCCCGCTACAGGAACATGATTGCCAGCCAATTCGGTATAGCCGTATATTGCGCAAGACGGTTTCACGTCAGGTAACATTGCCCGAGGGATGTTAAACAGATCAAGCAACTCTTGGTCCCACTGCTGGTCATGAATGTTAAATAACATGGTCCGAGATGCATTAGTCGGTTCGGTCACATGGACTTCACCTTGTGTGAGTTTCCACACCAACCAGGTGTCAACGGTGCCAAACAATAAATCACCGGCTTCGGCTTGTTCACGAGCGCCTTCAACATTGTTTAAAATCCACTCAACTTTTGACGCCGAAAAATATGGATCTAGTACCAGCCCAGTTTTCTGGCGCACCATATCTTCAGCACCTTGTGCTTTATGATGTTGGCATATTGCCTGGCTGCGGCGACATTGCCATACAATTGCATTACATACAGGCTTACCTGTGTGCTTGTTCCAGACAATCGTGGTTTCGCGTTGATTAGTAATCCCTATCGCGGCAACATCATGACGGCTAATGCCCGCGCGAGTTAGCACTTCAACCAAAACTGAACTTTGTGAAGACCATATCTCCATCGGATCATGCTCTACCCACCCCGCTTGCGGATAATGTTGAGTAAATTCACGATGTGCTACGGCGACAATATTCGCTTGATGATCAAACACAATGGCACGAGAACTTGTAGTGCCTTGATCTAACGCGACAATGTATTTTTTTGCAACCATCTGATTTCCTATATCATTTTGTCATTATTATTTTTATATGATTTATCTGCTTAATAAGCCAATGTGACATCGTACATCGACATATAAAATTAATGCAAGTAATTGTCACCCGTTCACAGAAAACATCATCATTTTACTGTAGATCAGAAATAAAAAGGCCTCGCAACTGCGAGGCCTTAAATATCAACACTAGCAGAGCTTATTACATCTTATAGCTTAACTGCACACCTGTTAACCATACATCACCGGTGGCTTCACCAGTGAAGCTAACCGCTGCAAGATCTTGTAGGCCCTGAGTCTCTGTAATGGGTGCGTCACCATAAGTGCGAATGTAAGTCACACCCACATCAACATTCAAATTTTTAGAGACTTGATAACCGGTACCCACACTGAACCATAAACGGTCAGAATCTGGAATGGTCGTGGTGCGATGCTGATCATCAACCGCAGTTGTATCTAATGCCATACCTGCACGTAATGTCCACTGGTCATTAAGGGTATAGGTGGTACCAAGCGCATAACGCCAGTTATCTTTAAAGTTTTCTTCTTTTACTACGTCTGACTCTAAGCCACCTACTGGCTTAACATCACCAGGGAAATACGCCACTAGTTGCTCAAACACACTCCATTCGGTCCAATTAACACTGGCATGCATTGCCCAGTTTTCGGTTAACTGGTGATAAGAAGCAAGTTCTGCAAATGCAGGTAACTCAATAGGTAAGTAGCCTTCGATTTCAATATTTTGACCACCGTTATAAGCCACACCAGACACATGACCGTCTAATTTAAGATCGACACTACTGTGATAAGCCAAACCGATACGGTTAGCTGAGTTAATTTGCCAGCTCGCGCCCGCTTTCCATCCATAACCAACATCATCACCTTCCATTGACTTTAAATTTGTACCACCTGAAGGTAAGCGTGCATTGATGCTTGCAGGTAAATTAGGATTAGCTTTAATCGCATCAATCCAACCTGGAGCGGTTGCACTAACTTCACCTTCACCGTACACAACACGTAAGCCAGCACCTACAGTGAATGAGTCATCAATGCGGAAAGCAACATTGGGATTAAACTCGACAGTGGTAATTGAGGTTTTACTGCCAAAAATAGCCGCTGCATCCGCTACCGGAATATCTGTCGCTAAACCATAATTTGAATTAACCGCTAGACCCCAAGTCCATTGATCATTCAACTGGTTTGAATAATAAAAGTTTGGCACAAATGCATTATCAGCAACATCATATGCGTCAGCACCAATCACTAATGGCTCTGAGCCTAATAACGGTGAAGAAATGCCGACATCACCAACCACATCAACATTTGGCATAACATAAATGCCACCCGCTGATACTTGGCGGCCTTCTAGATAAGCTAGCATGGCTGGATTACGCGCTTGAGTTGACGCATTGTCTGCAATAGCCGCTTCACCAGCAAATGCACGGCCTAAACCTGTTGCTGAATATTCTGCAAGTTGAAAACCTGCCGCGTTCACTTGAGTTGTTGCCCCAAATACAATGGCGCTAATCGCCAGTGTTAACACTGTTTTTTTCATTATGATTCTCTGTGTCTTAGTTTCAAACTGCATAAATCGACTTTTATAGAGCAAAAACTCGATTTAAATGAAGCCGCCAGTGTACTGATCCAAAAAAGCTTTGCAACTGCGTAAAGAGACGGAACAAGAAGTGAGTGATTGAATTTAAAATTGTGATCATGATCAAACTTTTAATTTTCAGCTATAAAAAAGAAACTAAAAGCGGTATAGCTGTAAACTGATTTAACATCACATAAGGAAAAGTTATTTTTTATCATTTAAAAACATTAGGTTAAATAACTTTATATGGCACACTAGTGAGCTTAAATAATTAACGATATTCATCTAAAATAAGTCCACCCAGTACTTATATTACAAAATAGTGACATAAAAACGTTTACAATTAAAAACAAAAAAACCTCTTGATGACATCATCAAGAGGCTGTTAATTTATAGTTCATGCTATTTAAACGGTACTCTCAAACATTCCGAAATAGCCGATTATGCGAACCAGGCAGGTATGTGAGTTTCATAATCACTGATTTGTTGTTCAAATGACAACGTCAAACCAATCGCATCAAGACCATTCAATAACTTATGTCGAGCAGACTCCACTATAGTGAAATCAAACACGCTTCCTGAAGGTGACGTAACTGTGAGAGCTTGTAAATCAACGGTAATTTTTGCTCCCTCATTGGCTGCCACTTCATCCATTAATTGTTGTACTTGTGCCGATGTTAATTTAACGGGTAACAGACCGTTATTAATCGAATTACCGTAAAAAATATCGGCAAACGTCGGCGCGATGATCACTCTAAAGCCAAAATCAGCTAGTGCCCATGGCGCATGCTCGCGCGACGATCCACAACCAAAGTTTTCTTGTGCTAATAAAATAGAAGCGCCTTTAAAACGTGGCTGATTAAGTACAAAATCAGGATTAGGCTGATCGCCAACGTCATCCAAGTAACGCCAATCATGAAATAAGTGCACACCAAAACCGTCACGGGTGACTTTAGACAAAAATTGCTTAGGAATAATCTGATCGGTATCGACATTAGCGCTATCAATGGCTACCGCTAAACCGGTATGGGCAGTAAATGCTTGCATGTTTATCTCCTCTCTCGGTTTAGTAAGGTTTGCGAATATCAACAAAGTGACCAGCTACTGCTGCAGCGGCTGCCATAGCAGGGCTCACCAAATGAGTACGACTACCACGACCTTGACGGCCTTCGAAGTTACGGTTACTGGTTGATGCACAACGATCGCCAGCTTCTAAACGGTCATCATTCATCGCTAAACACATCGAGCAACCTGGTAAACGCCATTCAAAACCAGCTTCAATAAAGATTTTATCTAAACCTTCTGCCTCTGCCTGTAACTTCACTTGGCCAGAACCAGGTACCACAATCGCCACAACACCCTCTGCAACTTTACGGTTTTTAGCGTGCACAGCAGCGGATCGTAAATCTTCAATACGCGAGTTAGTACAAGAGCCAATAAACACTTTATTGATGCTAATGTCAGTCATCTTAGTGCCAGGCGTCAGGCCGATATACTCTAAGGCTTTAATCATACTGGTGCGATTGGTGCTGTTGGTTTCAGTTTCTGGATTAGGTACTACACCATCAATCGCAACGACTTGACCAGGGTTAGTGCCCCAGGTTAACTGCGGCGCAATATCGTTGGCATCTAATACCACTTCGACATCAAACACAGCATCTGCGTCAGATTTAAGCTCAGACCATGCTGCAACAGCTTGTTCCCACATTGCATCTTTAGGCGCAAATTCACGACCTTTAAGATAGTTAAATGTGGTTTCATCAGGCGCAACCATGCCAGCTTTAGCGCCCATTTCAATGGCCATATTACATAAGGTCATGCGGCCTTCCATGGTTAATGCTTCAATGGCTTCACCACAAAACTCAACCACGAAACCTGTACCACCATCCATGCCAAGCTTACCGATAATCGCTAACACGATATCTTTAGCCGTCACGCCATCGGTTACTTTGCCACGCACTTCAACTTTCATATTCTTGGCTTTTAACTGACGTAGTGTCTGGGTTGCCAACACATGCTCAACTTCTGATGTGCCAATACCAAATGCTAACGCACCAAACGCACCATGGGTCGCGGTGTGAGAATCACCACACACAATCACAGTACCGGGTAAGGTAATCCCCAGCTCTGGCCCCATTACATGAACAATGCCTTGATTAGGATGATGAATGTCATACAAGCGCACGCCAAACTCTTTACAATTCTGTGCCAGTGTTTCAACTTGAGTACGCGCCATTGGGCTTAACGCATCTAAACTGGCGCTGCGCGTTGAGGTGTTGTGATCCATCGTGGCAAAGGTTTTTTGTGGCGCGCGGAGTTTACGCCCTGCCACTTTTAAACCGCTAAATGCTTGTGGTGATGTGACTTCATGGACTAAATGACGATCAACATACACAACTGGCGCTTCACCTTCTGGGCTGGCAACAATGTGTGAGTCCCACACTTTTTCATATAAGGTTTTACTTGTCACTTGGGCCATTACACACCTTCCTTTATTGCCTGGGTGATAAAGTCACCCATTTGCGCTGTCGACTTAGCTTCGCTGCGTTTGTCTGCAGCCAATAATTCACCGGTTAGATAACCACTTGCCAATGCTTTTGTCACTGCACGTTCAATAGCGCTTGCCGCCTCTTCTTGCTTTAGGCTGTGACGTAACATTAATGCAGCAGATAAAATTTGTGCTACCGGATTAGCAATACCTTGGCCAGCAATATCTGGCGCACTGCCACCGGCAGGTTCAAATAAGCCAAAACCAGAGCTATTCATGCTTGCCGAAGACAATAACCCCATAGAGCCAGTTAACATGGCAATTTCGTCTGATAAAATATCACCAAACAAGTTAGAACATAACATCACATCAAACTCATCAGGACGACGTAATAGCTGCATAGTCGCGTTATCAATATAGATGTGTTCTAAAGTGACATCCGGAAAGTCTTTAGCAACTTCCTCTACCACTTGGCGCCATAATACTGAACAGGCTAATACGTTGGCCTTGTCTACCGAAGTCACCTTATTTTTACGTCCACGCGCGGCTTCAAAAGCAATACGAGCAATACGACTAATTTCGCGACGGCTATAACGCATGGTATCAAAGGCTTCTTCATCATCTCCTTCACCTTGGCGCCCTTTCGGCTTACCAAAGTAAATACCACCAGTTAATTCACGGACACACAACACGTCAAAACCACGGGCTGATATATCACTACGAAGCGGTGACATATGCTCTAAGCCGTCATGTAATTTGGCTGGGCGTAAATTACAAAATAACTCAAAGTGACCACGCAAGGGCAATAATGCGCCGCGCTCAGGTTGATCGTTTGGTGGCAAATTTTCCCACTTGGGGCCACCCACACTACCAAATAAAATCGCATCAGCTGCTTCGCAGCCTTTTAAAGTCGCGTCAGGTAAAGGACAACCATGGTTATCAATGGCAATACCGCCGACATCAAATTCGGTGTATTGAATATCCAGCCCAAAACGTGTCTCAACAGCACTGAGCACTTTACGCGCTTCAGCCATCACTTCAGGACCAATACCATCACCCGACAAAACTGCTATTTGATAACTCATACGCCGCCTAACTCCCTTTCTTTATGGATCTGTTGTTTAAAGTCAGCCACTTTATCTGCGCGGTACACTAAGTTCATCACATGTACTAACGCTTGAGCTGATGCTTCGACGACGTCTGTGGCTAAGCCAACGCCGTGGAACATTTGTTCATTATATTTTGCGGTAATATCAACTTGCCCAAGCGCATTTTGACCTTCGCCTTTCGCGCTTAACTTGTAATTAGTGATATTAATTTTACGCTCTGTTGCGCGTGCAATAGCATTGTATGCTGCATCAACAGGACCATTGCCCGTAGCAGCCTCAGTAATATCGTTGCCATCAACCGCAATACGTACCGTGGCAGTGGCGACACCTTCAGTCGAATCAGAATGCACCATCATGTGCTGAAGCTGGTACTTATCGTCATCTTGCGCTTGCGACTCCATGAATACCAATGCTTCTAAATCATAATCGAACACTTGGCCTTTTTTATCTGCTAAGGTCAAAAACTGCTCGTAAAGACTGTCCATGTCATAGTCAGTTTGTTGGTAACCCATTTCTTCCATGCGATGTTTAATCACATGGCGACCAGAGCGTGAAGTCATGTTCAAATTATTACGGTTTAAGCCAATACTTTCTGGTGTCATGATCTCGTAAGTATTTTTGGCTTTAAGCATACCGTCTTGATGAATGCCCGATGAATGAGAAAATGCATTAGTTCCCACAATCGCTTTATTGGCTTGGATCGGCATATTACATAATTGACTCACTAGCGATGAGGTGCGGTGAATTTCTTTGGCATTAATACCACAGTCTAAATCTAACAAATCTTTGCGAGTTGCAATAATCATGGCGATTTCTTCTAACGAACAGTTACCGGCACGTTCACCAATACCATTAATAGTACATTCAACTTGGCGGGCGCCCATTTCAACTGCAGCAATTGAATTGGCCACCGACAAGCCTAAATCATCATGACAATGAACCGAGATAACGGCTTGATCGATATTAGGAACCCGATTAAATAAGGTTTGAATAATGCCACCAAACTCGCTTGGCACTGTGTAACCTACGGTGTCAGGAATATTAATGGTACGAGCACCGGCTTTAATCGCCGCCTCAACCATACGACATAAATTATCGATTGGTGTGCGACCAGCATCTTCACATGAAAACTCAACGTCATCTGTAAATCGTCTGGCGTATTTAACCGCATTAACGGCCATCTCTAATACATCATCAAAAGAGCGCTTTAATTTACTTTCAACATGAATGGTCGAAGTAGAGATAAAGGTATGAATTCGAAATTGATCGGCAACCGACAAAGCCTGGGCTGCAGCATCGATGTCTTTTTCAAGTGCACGAGATAGCGCACACACACGGCTGTTTTTAATGGTTTTAGCAATGGTCTGCACCGATTTAAAATCGCCCGGAGAAGAAACAGGAAAACCCACTTCCATTACATCTACACCTAAACGCTCTAGAGCCAACGCAATTTGTAGCTTTTCTTTAACGGTTAAACTGGCTGCTAATGCTTGCTCACCATCACGTAAGGTAGTATCAAAGATTATGACTCTATTGGACATCGAATTTCTCCATCGACCATCATGTTTATTTGAATTAGCTGCGAGGTACACAACGGCTTCATTTCAAAAGGGCTAAAAAAAAACCCCGCGACAATTAGCGCGGGGTTTGTGTATGTTTAATGAATTATTTTACATGTAACACAAAGGACTCCGCGCAGGATATGCGTGAGAGGAGGAGGAGTCCGAGTAAAGCTGATTGTGTATTCATGACGTTAGTATTCACTTTTAATAACTAATTATGCTAAATGATTGACGTACAAAATATGTCTATGCCTAATATGTAACGCGACCAGCCGTCTGTGTCAACCCTAATTTGGTCAACGTGAAAAAGATGATAGCGTACTAGTGCTTCATTACAGTTAACCAGCGACATTATCAGCCAATATTGATTCGCTTTCAATTAATGAACTTACCTCTCAAAGTGCAAATAAACATCAATCTAAGTTGCTGCATCGATTATATTTTTATGTATCTGGATATAAATAATCGTATACTGCTATCACCCCATGTTAAGTAGATATATGACGATGATGTTGTCGAAAAAGAGTATTGAATATAACTTTAGTCGCATTTTTGCTTTAATCTTTGGCCTCACACTATATTTAGCGACTACGGCAGTTTTGGCTCAACCATCGCAACGTTTATTACTTTCCACCGATATCATTGCCGAAACTCAACAACTGAGCGCTCGAGAACAACTCGATGTGATCAGCAATATTAATACTCAAAGATCTGCAGACGCCAAAATACTCATTGATTCACTCGAGCAACAACACGCTAAACAACCACTAACCAATATAAATGCTCTGCGCTTAACACTATTACATTGTTTTAACTTATTAGAGTTTAATGAGTTTAACCAAGCAATCACCTTAGCAAAACAAGGTGAAATAAATGCTAGACAGTTTAAGTACGACACAGCTCGCCCCTACTTTATACAATGCCAAGCCGCTGCACATCAGAGCCTTGGTAATATACTGCAAGAGCAGCTTCTCACAGAGGAAGCACTACGTTTAGCCAAGCGTTATTCTGAAAAACAAGCTATTGTAAATAGTCTTTTTCTAAGCAGTAGTCAAAACACCAGCCTAGAAAACTATAACCAATCGATTGAGGATTTACGTTTAGCATTAGATATTTTTAGTGATGCTCAGGCACAATTTCAGGATTGGTATTTGGTCCCTAAATCATACTTGTTATCTGAAATTGCAAATGTATTTTTTTCAATGGGGGATCTCAAAGAGGCATTACACTTTGCTGAATTAACATATGAAGATTCATCTACTTTTGGCAAGCTAGAATTTGCATTTGCAATTAATTTAGCTCGTATCAGTATTACATTGAACAATAGAGAAAAAGTACTTTACTACCTCAAAAAAGCTGAGGCTGCAAATAGTAAAAACACCTCAGAAAGAGATTTAACCACCAGTAATTCCTTACTGGCAAGTGTTCACTTGTATGTTGGCGATTATGATATTGCTGAACAACTCGCTTTATCGAGCATCGAACTATTCAAAAAATACCAAGAACCAATCAACGTCATGCGCATCAAGCGTACATTAGCCAAAGTGTATTTTGCACAACATAAAGACAACCAAGCCTTGTCACTGCTAAATGAAATTATTGAGCAAGCCACTGAACTTGAGCAATTTTCGGATTTAGAGGAGTTTAACCAGATAATCAGTCAATATTACGCTGAACAAAATCAATTTGAATCGGCTTATCAATTTCAGGTGCAGCGTTTTGGTGCCGCTAAACAAGCTGCGGCCAAGTTAAACAATGCCCACTTTATGCAGTATAAAGCCAGAATAACAGCACAAAGTGAAGCCAGTACACCACCAGAGAAACCTGTCAGCAACATCAATCAAAATTTAACCATTACCGCCTTGATGATTTTGTTACTGTCTGTTGGATTAGTCCTATTTTTGGCCCGTAAACCACAGCGACTCAATAATGTGAATGCTCAAGAAGAAAGCCAGCAGCACCGTATAGACAATATGTTAGATAATGCCAAACAAGGGCACTATCAATTAAGTATGCTACTGATTAATATCAGTAATAACAATATTGAGGATATACCCTTTATTATTCCGCGGCTCAAAAATACACTTAGAGAGCAAGACCAATTGTTTCGGCATAATACTAATGAACTCATTATTATCTTGCCACACGCATCGTCAGTGGGGGCGGCAAGAGTCATAACCCAAATAGAGCAAGTACTTGGTGAATGGAAATCCGAGCTCAAAGTAAATATTGGTATGGCGAGTTTACAACAACTTGATACTTTTGAAGTACTCGTTAAAAAAGCAGTTTTAAATCAATTGAATAAAATAAAATCTCAAGAGAAAAACAGTTCTCCTGATGAAAACTAAACCACTAACCTTTGGTCAAATAATCAGAAATTTCATCTAAAAATTCGCCACCAAATCGGTCAAGCTTAATCTGCCCAACACCATTTACCGCGAGCATCTCGCCAGGGCTTGTGGGCAGCATCGCACACATCTCTGCGAGTGTTGCGTCGTTAAAGACTAAATAGGGTGGAATGTCATTTTTCTCAGCTAGTTCGCGACGCAGTAATTTTAACCGAGCAAACAACTTACGATCATACTGTTGCGGTGCACGTCCATTGGGTTTGCGTTTTACATCAATCAATTGAATCCGAGGTTCCGCTAACATTAACGATAACTCAGCTTTAAGGATTGGTCTTGCGGCAGGGTTAAGCTTAATTGCAGAGCCGCGGGTAATATCCTGACTCATCAAACCTAAATGAATTAATTGGCGGATAACACTGAGCCAAAACTCAGTTGATTTATCTTTACCAATGCCCCATGTCGATAACTTATCATGGCCTCTATCAACGATATTAGCCGCTTTTGAACCGCGCAATACTTCAATTACATGGTGGATACCAAAACGTTGCTGTAAACGATAAATACAAGACAGTACTTTTTGCGCATCTTCAGTACCATCATATCGCTTGGGTGGATCAAGACAGATATCACAGTTACCACAAGGTTTTGAGGCCACTTCATCAAAGTAGTTTAACAACACTTGGCGACGACACGTTTGCGCTTCAGCAAATGCTGCCATGGTATGCAATTTATGAAATTCGACTTGTTGTTGAGGCCCTGGTTCAGATTGCTCAATCAAATGCCTAACCCGGCCTATATCGGCAGGATCAAATAACATATAAGCTTCTGCATCTAAACCATCGCGGCCTGCACGGCCTGTTTCTTGGTAATAAGCTTCAATGCTTTTAGGAATATCGTAATGCACCACAAAGCGTACGTTAGATTTATTAATCCCCATGCCAAAGGCCACCGTAGCCACCACAATATCGATTTGATCTTTTAGAAATTTATCTTGAACGTTACCACGCTCTTCCTGGCTCAAACCGGCATGGTATGCTTGAGCATTAAATCCTTGTAAGCGTAAACGCTCGGCCACCTCATCAACTCGACGACGACTGCTGCAATACACAATCCCACTGGTGCCATTTTGAATAGTTAGAAACTGACGTAATTGATTAGCCGCATTAAGTTTTTCTGCCACGGTATAGCGAATATTTGGACGATCGAAACTGGACAACAAGGTATAAGGGGTTACCCCTAAACGCTCGCAAATACTCAAACGCGTGGCATGATCTGCGGTTGCAGTTAAGGCCATTAAAGGTAAGTAAGGAAAATATTCTTTTAACTGCCCTAATGCCGCATATTCAGGTCTAAAATCATGGCCCCATTGGCTAATACAATGGGCTTCATCAACGGCAAACATTGAAATATCAACCGATTGCAGACGCTCAATAAAATCAGGACGTAAAAGTCGCTCTGGAGAAACATACAACAATTTAATCTCACCAGCATGTAATTTACGCAACACCTCAGCACTTTGCTCACGCGGTAAAGATGAATTGAGATAAGCAGCTGACACACCACTTTGCAGTAAACTGTCGACTTGGTCTTTCATTAACGAAATTAATGGCGACACCACTACTGTCACACCAGGCAGCACAATAGCAGGCAATTGATAGCACATACTTTTGCCGCCACCGGTAGGCATAATCACTAAGGTATCTTGGCCCTGTAAACTTTGCTCAATGACTTCTCGCTGCCCTTCACGAAAGGCACGATAACCAAAAACTTGCTGCAAGCTCGCTGCAAGTACATCTTGCTCTGTCGTCAACACATTTGAGGACGCAATATTGGTCGAAATCGGAGTATCCATTAACAACATCATCATTCAAAGGGCACTCATTTTAAAGCACTGAGCCACAGATGTCTTGAACCAAAACACCTTTGCGATGTTTTCATCCAAGATAGATGATTGAGTCGACGCCACTTTAGGGTTAGATTAAATACTCTATGGCAGTAAGTCTCCCCTATAAATAACAACGATAATAAGAATAAAACGACAAGGATTGCTCATGACCACATCGATTCAAACTCAAGCTTTACAGCAAGTTGCTGATATTTTTGATCAACATGTTCCATTTCATAATTTACTCGGTTTAGATATCAAACACTACGACATCAATGGGGTTGAAGTGGTGATAAAAATGAAACCCGAGCTTATCGGCAATATTCATCAAAATATTCTTCATGGTGGTGTCACTGCGACATTACTTGATGTTGTCGGCGGACTGACAGTATTTGCCGGGCTAGTTGCCAGTAGAGAAGATTGGACTCTTGAAGAATTACAACAACGCTTAACCACCTTAGGCACTATTGATATGCGGGTCGACTTTTTACGTCCCGGTCGGGGTGAAATCTTCACTGGCACTGGCACGGTTATTCGCTCTGGTAATCGTGTATCCGTTTGCCGGATGGAATTACACAATGAACAAGGTGTTCACATCGCATTTGGGACTGGCACATATATGGTGGGCTAAACGGTCATTATCGCAATATATAACTGACACTCTAGCGATAAAAGAAATCGCTTAAGCACTTGTGTCATTCTAGGGGGCGACCTACAATCGCCCTCTCTTTTAGTTCTCCCCACTGTTGACTTACTATGCCTGATTTAGAATATCGTAAAGGGGTGCTTCTCGCCATTTGCGCCTACACCATCTGGGGTATTGCCCCGCTTTATTTCAAGTTATTACATCATGTCCCTGCCACCGAAATATTAATGCACCGTGTCATTTGGTCATTTATATTCATGGTTATTTTGATGCAATTTATTGGTGGATTTAGCCGTTTACGTTTGATTTTAAAACAGCCCAAGCAATTATTAATATTGCTGATCACCTCAATATTAATTGCCGCTAATTGGCTGATTTTTATTTGGGCAGTCAACAACGACCACATGCTCGATGCTAGCCTAGGCTATTTTATCAACCCGCTGTTTAACGTCTTATTGGGAATGGTATTTCTGGGTGAGCGTTTGCGAAAATTGCAATGGGTTGCAGTGGCGTTGGCCAGTATAGGAGTACTAGTGCAGTTGATCTCTTTTGGCTCTATTCCGCTTTTATCATTAGCCTTGGCAGCCAGCTTTGGGTTTTATGGTTTACTGCGCAAAAAAGTTAATATTGACGCAAAATCAGGTTTATTAGTCGAAACAGCAATCTTGTTACCTATCGCTCTGGGTTATCTATTCATCACCTTAGACAGTTCGACAACGAGCATGCTAACCAACACTCTCGACCTGAATTTACTCCTAGTCGCTGCGGGTATTGTCACAACGATTCCGTTACTGTGTTTTGCGGGTTCCGCTGTCAGAATTCCATTTTCGATTTTAGGTTTTTTCCAATATATTGGCCCAAGTATCATGTTCATCTTGGCGGTAAAACTGTTTAATGAACCGTTTGATATCGAAAAAGGCATTACCTTTGGATTTATTTGGGGCGCGTTAGTTATCTTTGTTGGCGACATGATATTGCAACGTCAACGACGTAACGCCTTAGCCAAAGCGTCAGCATAATAAGCTCTACAATGGGAAAATGAAGTCACTCAAAGCACTGATGCTTCACCCACAAAAAAGCCGAATGATTTTATACTCATCCGGCTTTTTTATGTGTTAACGGCCTTGTTACTTCTACAAATCTAACGCAAGAATTTTTGAACGACGCTGATAGTTATACAGCTGTTTTTTCTTATTCGGCAGTTCTTCAACATCAACAATATTAAAGCCATGCTCTAAAAACCAATGGATACTACGGGTCGTTAACGCAAATAGACGTGAATAACCACGCACGCGAGCTTGGCCAATAATGTTATTAAGCAAAATGCTACCACGATCAGCATCGCGATAATCAGGATGAACCACTAAACACGCAAACTCACCCGCATTGTCTTCTTCAAACGGATACAAAGCTGCACAACCAATCACTAAGTTGTCGCGCTCAACCAGCATAAACTGTTCAATTTCCATCTCGAGTTGCTCGCGTGAGCGACGCACCAAAATGCCTTGCTCTTCCAATGGGCGAATAAGGTTTAAGATACCGCCTATGTCGCTAATAGTCGCTCTACGTAAACGTTCGGCGCTTTGGGTAACAATTTGGGTACCAATCCCTTCGCGTGAAAACAACTCTTGCAGTAACGCACCATCTTCTAAATAACTGACTAAGTGGCAACGAGGTACACCTCGGCGGCATGCTTCAATACTGGCTTTTAAGAATGCAACGGTGCCAACTGAAGTATGGTCATCTACAGCCATCGTCTTAAGCATTTCTTCAATATCGTCCGGCATCAGCTCGGCAATCACTTCACCATTTTTACCGATAAGGCCGTTGGTATCACTAAAACCAATAATCTTATCGGCCTTTAACTTAATCGCTACTTGGGTCGCAACTTCTTCAGCGGTCAGGTTAAAGCTTTCACCTGTAACAGAAGCGGCAATTGGCCCCATTAATACAATACCGTTATTGTCTAATTGACGACGTAAGCCTTGCGCATCAATACGGCGCACCTTGCCACTTAAACAAAAATCGACACCGTCATCTACACCTAATGGTTGTGCAATAACAAAATTACCACTCACAAGGTTTATTTGCGCATTTTGCATTGGCGTATTGCCCAAGCTCATCGACAACCTAGCAGTAATATCAAATTGAGTCGCCCCAGCAACCTGCTTGATAATCTTCAGGGTTTCATCATCGGTAATACGAATACCATTGTGATATGCCGGTTCAATTCCAGCCGCCTTTAAACCTGCGTCAATCTGTGGTCTTGCTCCATAAACTAATACCACCTCAATCCCAAGTGAATGCAACAAAGCCACATCATTTAAAATACCGCGGAATTGTGGGTGCGCTAATGCTTCACCACCCAACATAACGACAAAAGTTTTACCTCTATGAGCATTAACATAGGGTGCAGAATGACGAAATCCATCAACTAATTCAGTGGTTCTCACGGGCAAATTCACCTCGGTATAGGTTTGATGTTCATTAATGACGATGACAATAAATGCCACATGACGGTTTGCTGTATCAAAAAAGAATGGTATTGCATTTTAATTCACTTTTAAAGCATTTTATTTCACTTCAAGTAAAACACAGTGTCTCAATTTATTATGAAAAAATCATTACAGCCAAAAAGTTAGCTTGTTTTAGCCGTTAATAATACTTTACGCATTTAATTATGATATTTGCATCACATCTGTATAGCAATATTTCAACATAATGGCGATATGACCATGCGGAAATGGCTCAATAAAATCCAATGACATTAGCCATGCACCTCGTGACATAAACAACTGCTGTATAGACTAAATTCAGAACCTGACTAACGGTGTTTACTCAGCTGATTATTGTTCGATTCAGTATAGACTATTTTCAAACAGGCATAAAAAAAGCCCCAATTAAGGGGCTTTTTTAAGAATCAAAAATCAATTACTTGATTTTAGCTTCTTTGTACATAACGTGCTGACGAATGACTGGATCAAATTTCTTGATTTCCATTTTTTCAGGCATGTTACGCTTGTTCTTTTCAGTAGTGTAGAAGTGACCAGTTTTAGCACTAGATACTAATTTGATCTTCTCACGATTACCTTTAGATTTAGCCATTTTCTATTATACCTTCTCGCCACGGGCACGAAGTTCTTTAACAATCACTTCAATACCTTTCTTGTCGATAATACGGATACCTTTAGTAGATACACGTAATTGCACGAAACGCTTTTCTTCTTCTAACCAAAAACGGTGGTTTTGTAGGTTAGGTAAAAAACGACGACGAGTCGAATTTTTTGCGTGCGAACGGTTGTTACCAACCATTGGCTTCTTGCCAGTTACTTGGCATACTCTTGACATGTCAATCTTCTCCAAAACAAATTTTTAACGCTCGAGCATTAATGTGCCTCGTATGGCCGTCGCCCGAGGCACAAAGAGGGCGCATTTTATACACGATTGACCATAGAAGATCAAGCAGTGTTTATACAATCCACCCACGCTCGGCAAAGGAGACTATCTCCTGATCACCTACAACCATATGATCTAACAAAGAAACATCTATGGTTGCCAATGCATTTTTTATTCGCTCAGTTATTCGCCGATCAGCCTGACTTGGCTCTGCAATGCCAGACGGGTGATTGTGACACACAATTACCGCTGCCGCTTTTTTCTCCAAAACAAGGCTTACAACCTCGCGAGGATAAACAGAAGCAGAATCGATGGTGCCACGAAATAATTCTACAAATTGAATGACTCTATGTTGGGTATCCAACAATAGTAAGGCGAACACTTCATAGGATCGGTCTGCCAATTGTCTCATTAAATAGTCCCGAGTTAAATCAGGATTTGTCAAAATTTGCCCTCTTTGTAGATTTTCATGGGCAATTCGCTTAGAAATTTCCGCTGCAGCCTGTAATTGAGCATATTTTACCGGCCCAACACCGGCTAATTTACATACTTGGCTTTTAGGTGCGCTCAGTAAACTGCGCAAACCACCAAACTGATTAATCATGTTTCGGGCTAAATCGACCGCATTTTGCCCTGCCAGACCATTACGTAATATCACCGCAAGCAATTCTGCATCCGAAAGATGCCCTGCACCTTTGAGCAATAATTTTTCTCGCGGTCCTTCTCCTTGTGGCCAATCTTTAATTCCCATGAATGTCCCTTATATTCAATGTGGCGATGCCATTAAACGCATTAAGTCGACTCTGAATAACAAAAACAACACAGAATCAGCAAGCACAGTACCAATAACGAATTGTTGTCTTTTTCAAAAATAGAGTTCGAATTGCTTATACAGTATGGTCGATATTTTTGAGATTGGATCTGCGCAAATTGTCATAGGTTTGTGATATTGTTAGCCGCAATTAGGTTTGAGTCGGATAATGTGCATCATGCTGACAAATAAAAAAGTATTACTCGGAATTGGTGGCGGTATTGCCGCATATAAAAGTGCAGACTTGATCCGCCGATTAAAAGAGCGTGGCGCAGACGTGCGTGTCATCATGACTCAGAGCGCGATGGAGTTTATCACCCCATTAACCATACAAGCGCTCTCAGGCCATCCAGTAGCCTCAGATTTGCTCGATCCCGCAGCAGAGGCGGCTATGGGTCATATCGAACTCGCTCGTTGGGCTGATGTTGTATTGCTTGCACCTGCTACGGCAAATTTAATGGCACGTATTAATGCCGGCATGGCAGATGACTTGTTAACAACCACCTGTTTAGCGACCAGCGCCCCCGTCATTGTTTGCCCTGCAATGAACCAGCAAATGTACCAAAATATTGCGACCCAAGAAAACATGGCTAATTTAGCCCGTAAAGGCTTTACCATTTGGCAACCCGCCTCAGGTAATCAAGCATGCGGTGAAGTCGGCCCTGGCAGAATGCAAGAACCCGTGGTTATGGCAGAACAACTGATACAATTTTTTGGCACCAAGATATTACAAGGTCATCAGTTACTCATTACCGCAGGGCCAACGCGTGAAGCGATTGACCCAGTGCGCTATATCTCCAACCACAGCTCAGGAAAAATGGGTTTCTCTATAGCCCAAGCAGCTGCGGAAATGGGCGCAACCGTCACATTAGTCTCAGGTCCGGTTAATCTGGCCACCCCAGCAGGTGTTACACGCATTGATGTGAGTTCAGCACAACAAATGCTTGATGCTGTGATGGAACAGGTTGAACAACATGATATTTTTATTGGTTGCGCCGCAGTAGCTGATTATCGGATTGCTGACGTTGCGGATCAAAAAATAAAAAAATCGGCTGAACAAATGCAACTTGCGCTAGTGCGGAATCCTGATATCTTAGCCACGGTAGCTCAGCACACTCCTCGTCCATTTACTGTAGGCTTTGCAGCAGAAACCAACGATGTAGAGCAATACGCCCGTGGCAAACTTCAACGCAAAAAGCTTGATATGATTGCCGCCAATGATGTTTCTATTCAAGGCTTAGGCTTTAATGCCGATAGCAATGCACTACAGGTATTTTGGCAAGACGGCAGCCAACAACTGCCCACAACAGACAAACTGACACTGGCGCGCCAATTACTTACATTGATAGAAAAACAATTAAAAAAATCATGAAAACACCCATTGAACTAAAAATTATCGACTCACGTATAGGCAGTGAATTCCCATTGCCAGCTTATGCGACACCCGGTAGCGCAGGCATGGATTTACGTGCCATGATCGACAGCGCAATGGTCATTGAGCCAAATCAAACTGTATTGATTCCAACAGGTATCGCCATTCATGTGGCAGACCCAGGCCTTGCCGCTGTGATTTTACCGCGCTCAGGCATGGGCCATAAACATGGCATTGTTTTGGGTAATCTAGTCGGCTTAATTGACTCCGATTACCAAGGACAGTTAATGGTGTCATGTTGGAACAGAAGTGATAAACCATTTACTCTCGAAATTGGCGATCGATTAGCCCAATTGATGTTTGTACCCGTTGTACAGGCAACGTTTACCGTAGTGGATGAGTTTAATAGCTCAGATCGTGGAGAAGGCGGTTTTGGTCATTCAGGCACCAAATAACCTTTTCAAGTAGTCACTGAGCCAAGGAACAGATAATGGCTGAAAGCCCTAAAATAAATCGTCGTGAGCATATTTTACAATGCTTAGCACAAATGCTCGAAACCAGCCCAGGTCAACGTATAACAACAGCAAAGCTCGCCGCCGAAGTGGGCGTGTCAGAAGCTGCACTGTACAGACACTTCCCCAGTAAAGCGCGGATGTTCGAAGGCTTAATCGAATTTATTGAAGATGCGATTTTATCACGCTTAAACATCATCATGGACGAAGAAAAAGACACCATGACCCGCTGCCAGTTGGTATTACACCTGCTATTAGTATTTTCTGAACGTAACCCAGGCATCTCAAGGGTGCTTAATGGCGATGCCTTGCTAGGTGAAAACGAGCGTTTACGCAGTAGAATTGACGTATTATTTGCCAAAATAGAAACACACATCAAACAAATTCTACGTGAAAAAACCTTGCGTGAAGGCGTAGGCTTTAATATCGATGAAGCTATTTTAGCTAACTTGTTGCTAGCCTTTGCAGAAGGACGTATTTCACAATTTGTCCGCAGTGAGTTTAAACAAAAGCCAACACAACACTTTGATGAACAGTGGACGTTTATTCAACAGCAATTGTTAAGAAGTTAATATCGCATCAATAAAGGATGCTAGTTCGGTCCTTTTGCTGCCAATGCTACTTACTCTTCCTTTACCCTTAAACCGTATCAGATCGAATATTTATACCACATAAAAACGAAGTAAGAACGAACGATTAAACAAGGATGTCTCATGATTTTCACCAAATACCTAACCATTATGTTACTTGTCTGTGGTGGCCTATTCACCCATGCATTTGCAGCAGAAAGCCTTTCTACTGCACGACTATTTAGCCGAGGGGCTGAATTTAGCAATGTAAAAATATCTCCAACAGGCGACTATATTAGTGCAATAACCAAACATAATGGTAAAGACAAGCTACTAATATTAAATGCAAAAACAAAACAAATACATCACGCGATATTTTTCCCTGGCAATGCCCAAGTAGGTAATTACGCTTGGGTCAATAATGAAAGAATCGTACTGCAAAAAGAATATTTAAAAGGTTGGAGTGACGTACCGCTGTATTATGGTGAGCTAATGGCTGTTAATGCCGATGGCTCAAGAGCAACTTACCTTTTTGGTTTTAATAGCGGCGAGCAACAAACTGGTTCACATCTAAAGAAAAATACCCCCATAAGAGCAACGGCATTTATTTTAGATCCCCTTCCCGATGACGACCGCTATATGCTCGTCAATGCAATCCCATGGAATGAGTCTAATTCTTTAAACTATGAATTATCACAGACTGTATACCGTGTAGATTTATACAAAGGGTTCCGCAGAAAAGTCACCACTTCGCCTATAGGTTACTCTCGATTTTTAACCGATCACGATGGTGAAGTACGCTTTGTTGCAGGCGAAGATGAAAACAACATAACAAAAGTATTTTATCGTCAAGACCGCGAATGGCTTAACACCGATAACCTCAAACTCAATTTGGATGATTTCTACCCAATATCTTTTGCCGAAAATAAAAACAGTATTTATGCAGCGGCTCGGGTAAAAGGCGAAACCTTAGGGATTTATGAAATCAATCTAGAAACAGGTGAAAAAACGCAAATTATTAAAGATGACAAAAGTGATCCCAGTAATTACTGGATAAACCAAGCTACCAAAAAACTCTATGCAGTTGAATTTGAAAATGGTTATCCGTCTTACGCTTTCGTCAATCCAGAAGACAGTCATTCAAAATTGCTAAAGCAGTTGCTCGCATCATTACCTGGCCATCAAGTTCGTATTGTTAGCGAAACTCGTCATTCAGAAAAACTCATCGTGGTGGCATTTAACGATCGAAATCCCGGTGATTATTATATATTTGATACCAAGGCCATCACACTCCAACACTTAGCCTCTGCCAAGAAATGGCTCGACCCAGCGCGAATGTCAGAAGTGAAGCCAATTAGTTTTACCAGCCGAGACGGTAAAGTCATTAGCGGCTATTTAACATTACCTTATGATAAAGAAGCGAAAAACCTCCCTCTTGTAGTCAATCCCCATGGTGGTCCGCATGGAGTAAGAGATGAATGGGGGTTTAATACTCAAAACCAAATGCTAGCAAATCAAGGGATGGCTGTATTACAAGTCAATTTTCGTGGTTCAGGTGGCTTTGGACAAAACTTTGAACAAGCTGGATTCCAAAAATGGGGTTCAGAAGTACAATATGACATTCTCGATGCCACTCATTATGTCATTGAGCAAGGTTATGTAGATAAAAACCGTATCTGTATTTCTGGTGGTAGTTTTGGTGGTTATAGTGCATTGCAAAGCGCAATACTTGAACCCGATCTGTTCAAATGCGCTATCGGTTTTGCAGGGATTTATAATTTAGAACTGATGTTCGATGAAGGAGATATTGCAAATAGTGCTTCGGGTACTAGTTACCTTAAAAATGTTTTAGGTCAAAATAGTGAAGTACTAAGGGCGATGTCTCCCTCAGAAAATGTAGATAAGCTGAAAGCAAACTTGCTTCTAGTGCATGGCGGTGACGATGAACGAGCGCCCATTGAACAACTAGAATCACTAGAAAAAGCCCTTAAAGCACATGATTATCCCTATGAAAAACTGGTGATGGATGATGAAGGTCATGGTTTCTACAATGATGACAATCGTGCCCAATATTATGAAAAAATGCTTCTATTTCTTAAAAAGAACCTAAACATTAAATCGTAATGAGCTAAAAAATATTATATCAACAAGCCGATACCCGGCAAACGGGGTCGGCTTTTTTTGTACCTGCGTTATGACTTTCAAGCAAATTCAACCGCGCAAAGAGGCCAACCAAACGGGTATCAACATAAATTGGAAGTCGTAATATACGTCCATATTTCCACCTCATCTCAATGAATAAATAATGAGTACGTATTGCTCCGACCACTTGAATTAAATACAATACCGTTACATTTTTAACATTAATTACACGGACTGTATTTATGCTGCGCATTTTATACCTCACATGTTGTTTGCTCGTTCTATTTACCACCCACACTTTTGCGGCTCCGCAAATTAAAGACTTCAGTGCCGATTCAGAGTTTTCTGAAGTCAAAATATCTCCAGATGGGGAGCACCTCGCGGTTATTCTCATTGAAGATGAAAAGCGCACCTTGCTCATCCTAAACCTTGAATCCATGAAGCCGACTTATGCGGTCAAATTCAGTGGTGATGAAGAAGTTGGCCGCTATTATTGGGTCAATGATGAGCGGATTGTATTACAAAAACTCTATAAGCATGCCCAGCGTGAAGTGTCAGATTATTATGGTGAGTTACTCGCTGTAAATTATGATGGCAGCAAATCTAAATACCTGTTTGGTTATAATGGCGGCAGCTCGACAGGAACGAGTATTTCAAATAATGAAGCTATTCGCGCAAGTGCATTTGTTTTAGATACTTTAAAAGATGATGACAAATACATTTATGTCATGGCCTTTCCTTGGAATAAACAAAATTATGCATATACCCTTGTATATCGCGTCAACGTCTATTCAGGTAAACGTAAACGCCTCACAACTTCACCTATCGCAAATGCAGGCTTCCTTGTTGATAATAAAGAAGACGTTCGCTTTAGCTTCGCCAGAGATAAGAAAAACGATGATCAACTCTTCTATTATGAAAATGGTGAATGGGTTGATGCTGAAAGAATTAAGGGCGGGCTAACCGATTTCTACCCTATTTCGTTCACCGAAGACAACAAATCAATTTATGCTATTGCTCACGGTGAAGGCGCGACTAGCGCTATTTACGAAGTCGAACTCGCTACAGCTAAACATAAAAAAATCATCCAACATGATGTTGTCGATCCATTCATGACTTGGGTGAGCGACCAAACAAACGCTCTCTACGCGGTAGAGTTTGAAAATGGTTATCCTGAGTATCGCTTTGTCGATACAGAAAGCGATAAAGCAAAAGCATTACAACAGCTAATGGCTGCGATTCCTGATCACCGTATTCGTATTGTCAGTGAAACTGTTGACGGTAATACCCTTATTGTTATGGCAATGAATGACAAAAACTCTGGCGACTATTACTTATTTGACCGTAAAAAGCTTAAACTCAAATTCTTATTTGCTGAGAATGCAAAACTAGACCCTAGCGAAATGTCAGAAGTACGTCCCATCAGTTTTACCAATCGCGATGGCGTCACTATTCATGGCTATTTAACATTACCCGTCGGCATGAAAGAACATAAAAATATGCCTCTCGTGGTTAATCCACATGGCGGCCCACATGGCCCGCGCGACTTATGGGTATTTAACCCAGAAAACCAACTGTTAGCGCAAAATGGCATCGCCGTGTTACAAGTTAACTTCCGTGGTTCTGGTGGATATGGTAAAGCGTTTGAAGAGTCTGGTTACCTCGCTTGGGGCAGTAAAATTCAATACGATATTATCGACGCGACTCAATATGTCATCGATCAAGGCTATGCTGACAAAGATAGAATATGTATTTCGGGTGGCAGCTTTGGCGGATACTCAGCATTGATGAGCCCGATGTTAGCGCCAGACATGTTCAAATGTGCCGTTGGTGTTGCCGGTGTTTATGATTTAGAGCAAATGTACAAAACGGGCGATGTACCCGACTCTTATGGTGGTGAGGCATACTTAAAAGACGTATTGGGTACAGATATCCAACAACTACGTGCAATGTCGCCAACTCACAATGTTAATAAACTGAAAGCTAAAGTGCTATTAATTCATGGTGAAGAAGATG
Organism: Shewanella sp. SR44-4; assembly: GCF_014163715.1. Taxonomy (NCBI): domain Bacteria; kingdom Pseudomonadati; phylum Pseudomonadota; class Gammaproteobacteria; order Alteromonadales; family Shewanellaceae; genus Shewanella; species Shewanella sp. SR44-4. The sequence goes on from NZ_JACJDU010000014.1 coordinate 47,040, forward strand.
AGCGTGCGCCAATTGAACAGTTTGAAGCAATGGAAAAAGCCTTAGAACAAGCTAACTATCCATTTCAGAAAGAGATTTGGAGAAAAGAAGGCCATGGCTTCTTTAATGCCGAAAACCGTGCAAAATATTATGACATCATGCTTAAGTTCATCAAAGAGAACCTAAACGTAAAGTAGATATCGCTTAAGCGTTTAACCACAAAAAGCCGATACCCGACTAACGGGGTCGGCTTTTTTGTTACCTACAGTATTAATTTAGCGCAAATCGCGTTATTCTCCTCGTCCCTTAGCGGGCGCCCAAGTGGGTATTAACGTACACTCATATAAACAGTGATATCGAGTAGTTGGAGGATATATGGCACTCAGTGAAGCCGCAATAAAAGTACAAGCAGCGCTAAAAGACCGTGGGTTAGAAACCCCAATGCTGCCAAAAACTTCCACGCCTGAACAACGTAAAGTCAAAATTGAACACCATATGCGTGAAATCTTGACCTTAATGTCACTCGACCTAACCGACGACAGCTTAGTTGATACTCCTCGTCGTATCGCAAAAATGTATGTCGACGAAATATTCTCTGGGCTTGATTACGAAAACTTCCCTAAGATCACGGTTATCGAAAACAAAATGGGTGTAGATGAAATGGTGCGTGTACAAGACATCAGTCTTACCAGCACCTGCGAACACCACCTAGTGACCATTGATGGCTTCGCAACGGTGGCTTATTTGCCACGCACAAAAATTATTGGCTTGTCTAAAATCAATCGTATCGTGCGCTTCTTTTCCCAACGCCCACAAGTACAAGAGCGCCTAACCCAACAAGTGTTAGTGGCACTGCAAACTCTACTTGAAACCAAAGACGTTGCGGTAAAAATGGATGCGGTACATTACTGCGTTAAATCCCGCGGCGTCATGGACTCAACTAGCTCTACTACCACTACAGCGCTTGGCGGTATTTTTAAATCAAACCCAGCTACCCGCGCCGAGTTTTTACACCAAGTAAAATAATGTGGTAAATAACACGCAAATAAAAACGCAGCCACCGATGTTGTCATCTAGGAGCTGCGTTTTTGTTTTAAATTTGAATAAGATTAAATGCCGTATTGCTCACGATACGCGCTAACTGAAGCAAGTTCTGCTTCCATACCCGGCTTTTCAGACAAGTAACTGATTAAATCAGCAAGCTTAATAATCGACACAATCTGACAACCAAAATCGCGTTCAACTTCTTGAATCGCCGACAGCTCGCCCTTACCTTTTTCTTGACGATCAAGTGCAATCAACACACCAGCAAGTTGGGCATTGTGGGCATTAATAATTTCCATCGATTCACGAATAGCCGTACCAGCGGTGATCACATCGTCCACCAACATGACTTTGCCTTTTAACTCGCTGCCCACCAAACTGCCACCTTCGCCGTGGGTTTTGGCTTCTTTACGATTAAAGCAGTAAGGAATATCCACATCGTGATGATCGCATAACGCTACAGCTGTGGTTGTCGCTATCGGAATACCTTTATACGCTGGGCCAAATAACAAATCGAACTCAATACCCGAGTCCATTAACGCCGCAGCATAAAAGCGACCTAAACGCGCTAAGTCTTTACCCGTATTAAACAATCCTGCATTAAAAAAGTACGGACTCGTACGGCCAGATTTAAGGGTAAACTCACCAAAACGTAATACTTGGCGGGCTAAAGCAAACTCAATAAATTCGCGTTGATAGGCTTTCACGGTTATTCCTCTTTCATCAAATTTTAGATTAAAAAAAAGGACCGTAATCGGTCCTCATTTTTCAACAGCATATTAACTTAATGCGGCTTTTTGCACATCGACAATTTCGCGAATACTGTTTTTAGCTAACACTAACAACTCAAGTAACTCTTCATGGCTAAATGGTTCGCCTTCTGCAGTACCTTGAATTTCAATAATCTTACCGGTTTCTGTCATCACAACGTTCATGTCAGTTTCAGCAGCGCTGTCTTCAATGTATTCTAAATCACTGATCGCTTCGCCTTTGTAAATACCAACACTAACAGCAGCAATTAAAAACTTAAGTGGGTTAGCTTTAATAATGCCTTTACCACGAGCCCAGTTAAGCGCATCAACTAACGCCACACAAGCACCAGTAATAGCCGCAGTACGCGTACCGCCATCAGCTTGAATAACATCACAATCGATAACGATAGTGTTTTCACCTAACAACTTCATGTCTACAGCTGCACGTAATGCACGACCAATTAAACGTTGAATTTCTTGAGTACGGCCAGACTGCTTACCACGAGCCGCTTCACGGTCCATGCGGCTGTGAGTTGAACGCGGTAACATACCGTATTCAGCAGTTACCCAACCTTGGCCTTGGCCTTTAAGAAAACGTGGAACGCCTTCAGTGAAACTTGCTGTACATAATACTTTTGTGTCGCCAAACTCAACTAAAACAGAGCCTTCAGCATGTGCAGTAAAAGAACGCGTAATAGTGATAGGGCGAGTTTGAGCTGGTGTACGGTTACTTGGGCGCATGAAAAGTCCTGTAGTCGAATTCATATCATATTTGAGCCCATATTATAGAGCTTCACGCCGTTAGATGCCATGGTAAGCAGCGATAAGCCACAAATCTATCGACTAATCCTTTAATCCCATCCGCTAAAACGGCTATAATCAACTCACATTCGCGTAATAACATAACAGGACACTTCATGATCCAAAGCATGACAGCCTACGCTCGTATCGAGCACAAAGCACAATGGGGCACCGCCTCATGGGAAATCCGTTCAGTCAACCAGCGCTACTTAGAAACCTACCTGCGCCTACCTGAGCAGTTTCGCAGCTTTGAACCTGTCTTACGCGATCGCTTACGTAAACGCCTTAACCGCGGCAAAATCGAAGTTAATTTACGTTATGAACTCGCCGACAACAGCAGTAATGAATTACAACTGAATCAAGATTTAGCCAAACAGCTATTAAGTGCAGCAAACTGGTTAAAACAAGAAGCCGGACAAGGCGAACTCAGCCTAACAGATATACTGCGCTGGCCTGGCGTTCTATCCGCAGCAGAGCAAGATATGGATAGTGTAGGTGCCGATTTAATGATCGCGTTCGACAGTGCCATCGATCAGTTTATCGAAGCTCGCGGCCGTGAAGGTGAAGCGATTAAAGACATGCTACTGACCCGTTTAGACGGCGTAATGGAGCAAGTGAAGGTTGTGCGTGAACACATGCCAACGGTAATGCAGTATCAACGCGACAAATTAACTAACCGCTTAGCCGATATTGCTGGTGAATTAGACCCTGCCCGTATCGAACAAGAAATGGTGTTATTGGCGCAAAAGCAAGATGTTGCCGAAGAAATGGACCGCCTTGAAGCTCACGTAACTGAAGCTCGCCGCATCCTTAAAAAAGGGGGCAGCGAAGGCCGCCGTCTAGACTTCATGATGCAAGAGTTTAACCGCGAATCAAATACCCTAGCCTCAAAATCAATCAGCGCAGAAATCACTTCTGCCGCAGTAGAACTAAAAGTATTGATTGAACAAATGCGCGAGCAGATCCAAAACGTCGAGTAAGCTTAAAGCTTGGACGTAGTAACATTAAGCCCAGCATTTGCTGGGCTTAATTTTTTGGATTTTAGGTTTGGATTTTTCAGCCAATGCTGAATATGTTAATGAGTAAACAGCTCAGGCTTACATGCTGTAAGCATTAAAATACAACTTACACGCTGTAACCGTTAAGGTGAGATTTACTCGCTAAAGCGTGTGAAAAATATCAACATTCTCTCGCCGTCATTTATAGAGACCTATCATAAACAGCGAGATGTACACTACTATAAAATTCGACCTACAATGGCACTTATCCTCGTATTTTGATTTGTTTACCCATTCAATATAGGGCGCTTAATGACCAATCCCTACTCAGCTAAACAGTGGCTCCAACTCAATATGCAACAACAAGGTTTATTACAGCCTTTGGAGTCATTGCCAAAACTTATCCAGCAATTAAGTTATGTGCAAATTGACTCTATTAATGTGGTTGAACGCGCGCATCATCATGTATTACACAATCGTCTGCCCGAATATTCTGCCACTATGTTAGATGCAGCAATGAGCGATAAAACCGTGTTTGAGTACTGGTTCCATGCGGCTGCTTATCTGCCTATTGAAGATTACCGTTTTAGCCTGTATCGCAAACAGCAATTACAACAAGGTGGTAAGCATTGGTTTGAACCCGAACATAAAGTCATGCGTGAAGTTAAAGCCCGTATTAGTGCCGAAGGTCCATTAAAAGCCAGTCAGTTTACCCATGAATCAGACACTAAAAATGGCACTTGGTGGGATTGGAAACCAGCTAAAAAAGCGCTTGAGCAGTTGTTTATGCAAGGCGAGTTAATGGTTGCTAGGCGCGACAAGTTTCAAAAGGTGTACGACTTAACCGAGCGAGTACTACCCAAGCACATCGACACCACAGTGCCTAGCGATACAGAATTTGCCCAACACTTGATTCAGCGTTATTTATCGGCGCATGGTTTTGGTAATTTGCAGCAAATACAATATTTACGCAAAGGCCTCAAACCTCTACTCAGCCAAACATTAGCACAACTGTGCGAACAAGGTGATATCGCCAGCTTTACCGACCCCAGCGCCAATACACAACACGTTTACTTCTACCAACCTACGCTCACCTTACCCACTGCTATTCCCAATAAAGTCTGGCTACTTAATCCGTTTGATAATTTAGTCATTCAACGCCAAAAGCTTAGGCAATGGTTTGGGTTTGATTATCAAATAGAAGTGTATGTGCCTGAGGCTAAACGCCAATTCGGCTATTATTCACTGCCCATTCTATGGCGTGACGGTTTTGTTGGCCGCGTGGATGTAAAAGCCGACCGTAAAAACCAATGTTTGTTACTGCAAAACCTGCACATTGAAACGAGCACATTGACGAACCAACATGATGAATTAAATGACAAAACACATTTTGTTGCTGCGTTAATCGAGGCCATTGATCACTACTGCACATTCAACAACTGCCAGCGTTGGCAACTAATACAATGTAACGATAAAACGATTGCTAAAATGTTACTCAAAGCAAGTCAACAGGGTAGTTAACTGCATACTCTGTACTTCGAATACAGTTCCCCCTCCCCTACAAAAGTGACGCAACACAATATATGCAGCGGTATGTAATGTTGTTCACGTTTTAAACATTTATTATCACACCCAATTCAATAGCTTGAGTTACGTCACTAACCCCAAAGATGTAGTGGGATACCTTCAAAAGGCTAAAAATAATAACAACCTACATAAAAACCTACGCGGGGAGAAAACACGATGTTTTATATACACATGCTGCTGTTATTAGCGGTGATATTTGTTGGTATTCGCCATGGCGGTATCGCCTTTGGTTTATTGGGCGGGTTAGGTGTTTCGGTACTCGCATTTGTATTTGGCGTTGCACCAGGTGCGCCACCTATCAGTGTAATGTTAATTATTCTAGCCGTAGTGGCGGCTTCGGCGACATTAGAGGCCACAGGCGGCTTAAAGCTGTTAGTAAAGTTTGCTGAAAAACTATTACGTAAACATCCTGAACATATCGTCTTTTTAGGCCCGCTGTGTACCTATTCATTAACCGTTCTGGTTGGTACGGGTCATTCTGTTTATCCCCTTCTTCCTGTAATTTACGATGTGGCGTACAAAAAAGGCATCCGCCCAGAACGTCCATTAGCCATGGCAACTGTAGCATCACAAATGGGTATTACAGCCAGTCCAATTGCCGCTGCAGCAGCAGTAGTGCTTGCCACTGCCGTTGATAATAATCTAGATATTAACTTACTTGATGTACTCATGGTGACCATTCCCGCCACACTAACAGGCTTACTAGTAGCGTGTACTTGGAGCTTAAAGCGCGGTAAAGATTTAGATAAAGATGAAGAGTTTCAGGCACGTTTAACAGATGATGAGTTTCGTGAAGCATTAACCGACCCAAAAGCAGATGAGGTGCAAACACCCCAGGCCGAATCGACAGCAAAGAAAGGCTTAACAGTATTTTTACTGGGCATATTTGCCGTTATCATGGTGGCGATGTTTAGTAAGCAAATACTGCCTGCTGGCGTCAGCATGTCGGTAGCGATTCAATTTATGATGTTGTCAGTCGGTGGAGTAATATTACTCGCCACCAATATCTCCCCGAAAAAAATTGTCACCAGTAACGTGTTTACCGCCGGTATGACTGCGGTCATTATCATTTTTGGTATTGCATGGATGAGTGACACCATTATTGAGCACCATAAAACCTATTTGGTGAGCGCGGTAAGCGACATTGTCAGCGTGTATCCATGGACATTTGCTATCGCGATGTTTGTGTCGTCTATCTTCTTAAAAAGCCAAGCAGCGGTATTAACTATAATGCTGCCATTGGGGTATTCACTCGGCATCCCAGCTCCAGTATTAATTGGTGTACTGCCAGCATGTTATGCCTATTTCTTCTTCCCATTCTACCCAAGCGATTTAGCCGCAATTAGTTTTGATAGAACCGGCACCACCCACATTGGTAAATACGTACTCAACCACAGCTTTATTATTCCAGGCTTTATTGGCGTGGTAACCGCTACATTTGTTGGTTACTTTATATCGATGGCTATTAACTAGCCCTAGCTAGCGCTTTGGCTTTGAGCTTTAAGCTAAGAACTAAAGTGATAAACCGCTAGTGAATTGACCCAAATAAGTTACTAGCATCAATAAGAATGGCAGCCAAAGTGGCTGCCATTTTTGTTTTTAATCATTGAGAACCTAAAGACCGATGAACTAAAAACGAAGACCTAGAAAACTACAATTATCTGATGAGTTATCGACAGGTTCATGGGTTAATCCGCCCACCATATCGCCATCTGCAACACGCAAAAATCCATCCATGAGACTTGGAGAAAAGATCTTGTCTGATCAATCGCAAAAGCGAAAATATCTAGGCTAGAACAAGTCTGCTTCAAAGCAATACTGAATTTAATGTCAAACATCCCCACAAAAGTTGAGCCGTTGAGTATTAGTTTGAATCAAAAACGCTGAAAATGTCATTTATCACTTTGAATATAAATAGGATTGTCATATTCGGTCTTGTTATTTATATACTTACAAAAACCGCCTGTCGTATTTTGTGTTTCAAACTCTAAAAAATGAGGTTTTACAGACTCACTTTTATCACTTGGAATAACATAATATGAACTAATTGATTTTATTGGTGAATATATCTTATCTTCATATTTGAAGATGACATACTCCAAATATTCCGCACTACTCACTCCTGTTTCAAAGTACCCCCTAATTACTGGAACTCTGTAATCTATTCCTTCGCACCTAGCATGTATAACAGCAATTAACTGTAAGTCATTTGACGCCTGACGGTTTATAATTACTTCAGCAGCACCTTCAGAGGGAGAATATAACAAATACTCTTGATCAGTCCACTCAGATAATCTGAACTCATTTGCATTTAGTGAAAATGAAGTTAAAAATACTATAAAAAAATAAAAGCCTTTATTAAAAAACATCTTTAAATACCTTTCTTCTTAATAAATCAGTTAAATTATCATGACGTTTATTGTAACTTGTTGTCTTACTATTAATGACTTTAGTAATACTATCCGTAACCATTCGACTTTCCCCTATATCTGCTTTTCTATAAAGCTGATGTTCCAGCCAGAATATTAGAGCAGATCTTACTGCAAATTTGGGTTGTAGTAATAAATCGGGGGTTGCGACAAAATCGACACTTGCACTCCACAAGTTATTATGCTTTGTTTTCATTGAAATATAATTTGATTTCCCGGTTAATTGAAGCATACCTCTACCTCTATATTTCCAGCCGTCACCAGACTCTACACTGCCATTACCCATTCGATTCGCATATGCATGATTTGCAATAGCTTCGATATCCGCTTTTTTATTAGTAGCCTTGTTATATGCGTGATCTTTTGCATCAGAAGGAGTTCGTCCATAATGTGAGAATATAGATATCAAAGCCATTTCGTTGTAATTAAGATTCTCCTCTAAGTTGAATTTACCTCCAACTTCATGCATTACTTGAGCGATAAAGTGACACATTCTTAATTCTGTATTAAGTTGACACTTATTAACGTTATAATTCAACTCTTCAGCCACTTCACTTAATAGTTTATCGCTCACATTGTGTTCACTTTTCCAAATAGCTCTAAGGTGCGATAAACTCAGAGTTTGATTTTCAACTCTATTTGAAGACTTATATATAGACATCATCAATTCCTTTTGTACTAACTATTTACATATAATTTGTAAACCCACTTTAATTTAAATAGGATACGACAGGATTACATTTGAGTATATAATCTTCAATAATGACGAAGCATTCCTGAATACACCCCAAATAATAACCTCCAAATATCTTCACTCTAAAGTTAATACGACTTAAATACTATTGAAGTTATTAATACGAAACATCCCAATTATCAACATGTTTCCTAAAACGATACACCGTAAACCCATCCATGGGGGCTTGACGAAAACATCCTGTTTTCAACAGCTGCAGAGGACGATATGGCTAGCTTATCCTACCGCCAATTTCGCGGCTTCGTGCCACATAGCATCTGGCATAGGAGTCATTAATTTCCAGGTTATATTCATTGGCTGCGCCCCAGCGTGTTTCCTATAAATCACTTCACCAAAATTGACAAAGCCCATGGTTCGGCCGTTTTCATCTTTCGCTTGCTCTCGCACAAACAGAATCAATTTACGGCCCATTTTTTCATGCTCAATATAGCCCAAACCTCTTCCATATTCTGGTCTTGCACTATTTTGAGATTGCCAATGAAATAGCGACTCGTTAATCGCATAATCATGATACATAGTCGTGGGAGAAAACTGCTTTACTGACTTTTTCAAGGTCACAAACAGCAATTCAACATTACGCTCCTTAAGAACTAAAACGCCTTCACGGGCGGTGGATTTTCTATCAAAGGAGCTGGCTCCACTGGCTGCGAGTATTTGTTCTCTGGTATATCTTGAATGCACTTTTAAGACATCTAATGTGGGGATATGCATTTCAAGTTCATGATGATGGATACGATCGATAAGTAACGCTATGACATCTAGAAGTTCTGCTTGTAATTGAGTATGTCTCAACGCGGCCAAGCTTTGCTTAAGGCCTGTAAAACCTAGTTCGAATCCTGATTTATCCCAAAAGTTATAATGACACATTAACGCAAACTGACCTTGTGTAGTGTCGTTATCTTCAAAGTTAAAATTACCAATAATTAACTTTCTTAGAAACTGTAAATACGAGATAGAACTGCACGTTAGCAAATGATAATTTATTGCGCGATAGTAAGCTTTGGCAAGATGAAGAGCTGAATTAGGTTCATTAATTTGATGTATATTTGAACTCTCGACTAACTCTAACCAACTCATTTTTAATTTATAGATATCTTCTAAATTAACGTGTGGATTAAAACGTAAAAAATTCGTAAGTGTTAACGTCAATGTACTCTGGTGCTCAAAATTATTAATCAGCTGTCGTAACCGATTTGCATTCATAGTTGCGCGACTAATATTTCGCAAAATCATAGCTTGAGTCTGTTCTTCAAGCTCAATTCGACAGCCTAATGGCAAATGAGGAAAATCATTGGTTATCTCATCTTTAATCGATTGATTCGTTTTGCCAACCAGCGCTCTAAACTTTTGTGAAAAATCATATTCATCACGAGAGTTGCCCACAAAGTCCAATACCGTACAGCACTGTTTATCATCAGTTAACCGCAACCCACGGCCTAGCTGTTGTAAAAAGATGGTTAAGCTTTCGGTTGGACGTAAAAACAATAATGTATCAACTTCTGGAATATCGACACCTTCATTAAAAATATCGACTACACACAAAATTTGTATATTACTGCTGATTAAACTCTGGCGTTTTTGCTGTCGTCCATGACTATTATCACTGGTGAGTACATCTGCACTAATACCGGCTAGGGTAAACTTACTCGCCATGTATTCGGCATGCTGCTTACTGACACAAAATGCTAAGGCTCTTATCTGACGAACATCAGTGACAGTGTCATTAAGGCTTCTAATAATGCGCGTGACTCGTTGTTCATTATGAGTATATAAATGACTTAACTCTGCTATGTCATATCGCCCTTGATGCCATTTTATTTGGCGAAGGTCAGTATCATCATTAATAGCAAAATACTGAAAAGGACATAAATAGCGCTGATTGATTGCTTCGGGCAAACGAATTTCTGCAGCTATTACCCCACAAAAGTCATCCAGAATGTTTTGCCCATCATGACGCTCTGGCGTGGCTGTTAACCCCAATAAAATCTTGGATGAGAAATGCGCTAATAATCCTCGATAACTACTGGCTGCAATGTGATGAACTTCATCTATCACAATATAATCATAAAAATCAGTGGTGAGCGGTAAGCTTGATAATTGCAGGTTTAAGCTTTGTATCGAAGCAAACAAGTGCCGGTAGCTATTAGGCTTGTGCTCAGCAACCCACAATTCACCAAACTGATTATTCTTCAATACACCACGGTACGCAGACAATGCTTGCTTAAGAATTTCTTGTCGATGAGCCACGAATAAGAAATTAGCTTCTGGATGCAGTTTATAAAAACGGGCAAAATCAAACGCTGAAATAAGCGTTTTACCAGTGCCCGTAGCTGCAACTACTAGATTTTTATACCGCTGATGAATACTACGCTCAACATTTAACTGCTCAAGAATCTCTCGCTGATGTGCAAAAGGTTTTATATCAAAATGAAAGGTACTGCTTTCGCTATAGCTACCTTTAGCCTCACGCAATGCTTCATGAAGTTTGTTTTTCGCTTCAATATTGCCATCAAATAATTCAAATTCACTCGATTGCCAATATGACTCAAAGGTGTTGAGGGATTTATCGATTATGTGAGGAATTTCTTGAGTGGTTATTTTTAAATTCCATTCAAGACCACTCGTCAACGCAGAATGCGATAAATTCGATGACCCAATATAACCGGTATGAAATCCTGTATTGCGCAAAAATAAATAAGATTTCGCATGCAGGCGCTCGCGCTTGGTGTTGTAACTCAATTTAACTTCAGTATTTGGCAGGCTTGCTAAAAACTCGACTGCTTTAGCATCTGTCGCCCCCATATAAGATGTCGTAATGATCCGCAGGGTTTTTCCACTTCGAGTGAACTCTTCAAGTTCATTTTTAAAAATCCGAATGCCGGCCCACTTAATAAAAGACACTAACCAATAAATTTTGTCTGCTGAGCGAATCTCGCGCTTTAATTCGGTGTCTAAAGAAATTCCGGCGTTGCTGCCACAAAAAAGTTCGCTTTGGCTTAATCCTGTTAGCGGATAAATGGCTTTAGTAAACGCAGGAAAGTCCGTCGATATGGGATTTTTTTTATCAAATAGCGCTGTTAATATACGGCCTTTACTATCGAGTAAGTTTTCAGTGATCAATTGATCATCTTGAACATGATCTTTCAACCAAAGCACTAACTTATTTGCCAAACCGATTTGCTCTGTGAGTTGATTGTCTCCGCTAGGGATTGCACCAATGGCACTCTCCATTATCTTGGTCAAAAACCTCGATAGCCAAACACTGGCCTCAGCGCTTTCTAATGGCCGCTCACCTAAATAGAACACATCACGATTGATGCTTTTATCTATCAGTTGAGTAATAAGCTTTTCATAAATACCAACTTGTTCCATGTCAGATAGGCCTTTTGAAAGTGAAAACACTAAGAATATACCATAGCAATAAGTGCATATTACGACTAAGAATAATATTATTTATCAATAAAATGCTTACAGAACAACGATTAAATTAGCGCACTAACACATACCTTGTACTTCTGCCGCCCGCGCCGGTTTTGACCAAACATTGCTGCTCAACTAATTGAGCCAAATGTCGGGTGGCGGTGGCGCGGCTGACTTTAGCGACTTTTTGATACTGGCTACTACTGATCCCATCATTAAAGTCACCATCAAGTAATCTATTTAGCACTTTCACGTGTTCTGTGGTTAACGCTGGAGTGAGTAAGCGTTGGTCCACTCGACGCCAAAATTGGGTTTTAGCAGTAGTTTGCTCAATGCTATTGAGCGTGTGTTGAATAGCGTCATTTAAGGTGTCTAAAAACCACAGCAGCCAAGGTGTGATATCTAAGCCACCTTGCTGGGTAGACTCTAATATTGCGTAATAGGCTTTGCGTCGCTCAAGAATACTAACTGACATTGTGTAAAAATGAATAGAACGATGCTCAGCTTGCGCGAGCGCTAAGTCGGTGAGTAAACGCGTTATACGTCCATTACCATCATCAAGCGGGTGCAAGGTGACAAACCACAAATGAGTGATGGCTGCTCGTACTAGCGGATCAAGGTCAGCATGTTTTCGTGATTGATTAAACCACTCAAAAAACTGCGTTAAGTTAAGATCTAGTGTATTGCGTGGAGGCGCTTCAAAATGCACTGTCGGTTTGTCTAAACGCCCCGATACCACCTGCATAGGCTCATCGCCGCGTAGCTTACCGCCAATAACAGGATTAAACACGGCTTGGTTACTCGGAAACAACAGAGCATGCCAATCTAAAATACGCGTTAGGCTAAGTGGCTGTTGCCAGTTTTGTAGCGCATCTAAGGTGATATCAGCTAAACCATCAGTTTGCGTCGTGGTGGGATAAGGTTTTTCTTCACTCACGCCAAGCTTATTGGCCAAAGAGGAACGTACAGAAAATGCGTTAAGCTTTTCTCCTTCAATAGCACTTGAATAAACGATATTGGCCAGCATGGTATCGAGTGTCCATTGACTAGCGGATTCAGAACCTATTTTACCCAGCAGCAAACCCTGGTTAAATTGAATTTGCCTCAATAGTGCACTTATACGAGCATTATCCCATACAAACTCTGGCCATTCTTGTTGTTGCCAAATCCACATATTAACCTCTGTTTAGCTGACTTAAATACTGTTTTGATACAAACAATAACCTATTCTACTCACCATATGAGGCAAATAGCAATTTATTCGCCTCACAAAATGAGGCGAATAACATGGTTAATTGCCTCATGGCTCCTACTAGCAAGCTCGATAACACCTTGGCTGGCATTTCGGTATAATCATTTACTGATTCAATAACCTTCAATTTTTATAACTCAATGCGATTGTAATTAATGACATCCAAGCAGACTGAAGTATCGACAACGCCACAAGCCGCTAAGCCTAAACCCACTTTGACGAACAAGTTGGCTAATAAAGTATTTATTATCGGTTTGCCGCGTACCGGCACTACCAGTGTAAGTGTGGCGTTGCTTGAGCAAGGGTTAACGGTTGCCCACCAAGCCTTTACTAAGCAGGCGTTTATGTTGGCCGATGCGGTGTCTGATGCGCCGTGTTTTAGTGATTATCAGCAATTAGATAAGTTATTTCCCAACGCTAAGTTTGTCTATTTAGATAGGCCGTTAGATAAGTGGTTGCCGTCGATGCAAATGTTACTGGGTAGAATGCTAGTGCATTTAGATAAAGACAAGGGCCGCTTTCATCCAGTAATGAAGCGCAGCTTTAATCATAGCTTTGATATATGGCAGGTTGAGGATGTGTTTGATGAAGCGCATTTAACGGCCTGTTATCAGCGCCACCAGCAACAAGTAATGAGTTATTTTGCAGGGCGAGATGACTTTATCTCTATTGATATTAGTGTGACAGGAAGCTTTGCTAAATTGCTGCAATTTATCAATTTACCAAAGCCCGATACGGCTAAATTTAGGCAGCTTCAATATCCACAACTTCAATCTCAGCCGCAAAACTTTCCGCAGCTGAGCTTTCCACAGCTTAACTTTCCGCAACTAAACTTTCCACAGTTAAATATGGGCCGTAATGTGGCCAGTTGGGATGAATATAAACACCACAACAAAATTAGCGCTAATGTTTCTGGACCAGAGAAACGTAAGTTTTTTGATTACCGCCTAGATTAGTATTGTTAGTTATCCTTTCTTAGTCTTTATTTTTAGAACGCTTTTTCTTAGCAACGGTTAACCAATCTAAACTGACCCCCGATATGGCATTAAAACCACGGATGCGGAAAATAAGTGTCAGCAATTGTGGCCTTGGACGCGCTTTGGGTTCAACTGAGCGCGGAATAAACCACAATGCCACCAGCGATCGCATGGTGGTCGATACCATAAACACCAAAAATATGGGGTTGGTTAACCAAGCGTTTAAACCTGTCAAGATGAGAAACTCTGCTGCATACGAGGCAATTACACCGCCCACCATCGCGCCGACAAATACAAAACCCGCACTCAATGCTGCCTGTAATGCAGCATAAATAGCAAAGTCACTGCGAAAAGGTCGAATATCGTAAAGGTAATTGGCGGTACTTAAGGTAAAGCCACTCCAGGCTAAACCGGAAAAGGCTTGAATCGCCAATATATAAAGATAGTTGTCGGAAAATAGCCACAATAACGGCAAGCTGGGAATTAAGCAGCTGGTGATGATCATCACTAATCTATTGCCGTATAGGTCGCTAAATCGGCCCCAGAATCGCAAGGTAATAAACTGCGTAAAAATAGAGGCCACACTAGAAAGCACAAATTCAAAATAGGTAAAATGCAGTTCTTCCAGCATGTATACTGCAAAAAACGGTGCCGAAATGGCGACCATGCACTGCATACCCGCGACAAATAAACTGTAATGGCGGAAGGTTTTGTCTTTCCAGGCTTCACGAAAATTACCAAATGTTTGTTTAAACACCCCAGACGCTTTGGCGAGCCTAGGTTCGGGGTCGTGCATTTGCAGTAATAACCAAGCTGAAGTAAACCGGCCCATTGCCGCAATCGAAAACAGTAAACTAAAACCCAACCATGCCATTTCTATTGAGTCGGTTAAGGTTAAAATACCGCCACCGACAAAGAACACACTCAGCGAGGCCATCATAGTTAATCGAGTACGTGAAGCAAAAAAGGCTCCTCGGCGGCGCTGCGGTACAATCATGCCCATCCAGGCACGCCAATGCGGCTGAATAAGATTGATAAACCCTTGATACAACACCGCTAAGCCAATAAATAACCACACTGCATTATCAGGTCTAAATGCCGCTAACGCGCCCATACCTAACACGACTACGGCTTGTAAAACTGCACATGCCACAATAAATTGCCGACGGCTAAAGTGGCTTGCTAACCACACAGACAACAGTTGCGCCAGTGAGCCAAACAATTGAGGTAAGCCAGTTACCCAACCCATTTGGCCTAAACTAGCCCCTAAGAATATGGCATAAGCATTAAAAAAATTATCACTGGTGGCGGTCATGGTTGACGATGCAACCGCCTCTTGCTGGCTACGGCGTAGGGTACATCGAAGCCACGACAGTCTGTCACGACTGCGCGAACAAGGATTATTGCTGCTAGATGAAGGTTCTAAAGCCATAAGAGGTATGAATGCACGCCATTGCTAAGTAACTATTCGTGGAACAAACTAGCTTAACTTTTTATACTCCGCCCATGCAATAAAGCTATTATGTAAAAGTATGATAGTAAACATTACAAATTTATTGCTCCAACTTAAGGTCAAATCGAATAAACCGAGGGCCATCACACAAGATCCAGACAATAAAATAGCGTGAGCGACAACAAAATAAGAAGTTGATTTTATTGTTTTTAAATTTTTCCCACTTGATTTATTAACTATGTTGACAGCACCAACAAGGGCTAAAGCAGACCAAAAAATATAAGCAAACATCACACCCTCCCTGTTGTAGGTTTACATATAAACAATTAAATATGTATCCACGAACTTGTAACAAAATTATCAAAAATAACTGTATAACAAATATCGTCTAACAAACATGATATTTAACTTTTAATTTAGAGGCCATGTTTGTTATTAGCTCTTCAATCTGAATTAAATCCACCTAACAGAAGGACACGATACCTTCGGTGACATATTGCTCTGGCAGCTTTTGTAATTGTTTTAGCAGTAAAGGATTGCCCAGTAAATATGCCAATTCTTGACGGGTAAACAGCTTTACAATGTCATGCTGACATTGTGCTTCTTGTACTTTAACCCGAGTAATGGCTTCGAGTGATTCAACCGCTGAACCTGGCAAACGATGCGGTTTTTTGTCAATAATGGCTAAATGTAAATCCATTAGCTCTGAGTCTTTCAATAGCCTTGATAAGGTCCACGGCTCTGCAATGGCGTTAACGTATTCGTTACGGCGTTGTTGTGAATCTAGGCTCAGCTTCGGCGCACATACCTCTTCCGGTGTTGCCAATATTTTTAGGCCTTTTACCCATAAGCCAAATCGCTCTGAGCCTGTCATGGCAGAAAGCGGCACTGCAAGCCACAAACCAATTAGCGCTGGGCTCATCCACGCCAACAAGGTAAGCGAATCAAGCACTGCGGCGTAACCTAATAACGCACCAATTAACATGTGCCAACGATGACGATAAATCAGTGTTAGCCAAGGTAAGCTGCCGTCGTCACGTCGTTGTGGCGCCCAACCGCTGTCGCGTCCGGCTAAAATAGACATCACCGCACCGCAGTGGATAAGCATCATTATTGGCGCAATCAGTGCCGACAATATCACTTCAACTACCACGCTAATAATGGCTTTGCCTCTGCCACCTAACTGCTTACTCATGATGCTATTTTTCAGTAATAATATGATCCCAAGAATTTTAGGACCAAACAATATGCCCATGGTGATATAAAACAACCGTAGTGCACGGTCTGAGTCCATTACTGGCCAGGTGGGAAACAAAGAGAATTGATCAGTAAAATACTCTGGGCGAATAAAGTGTGCTTGTAATGCCAGCATTAAGCCCGACAAAATCAGCATTAACCAAAATGGCGATGATAAATAAGCCATTATCCCCGTGAGTAAGTGTAAGCGGCTAACCCAATGTAATCCTTTACTAAACAACACCCGTGAGTGTTGTAAATTGCCTTGGCACCAACGGCGATCGCGCACCGCTAAATCGACAATAGACGGTGGGCATTCTTCATAAGACCCTGGAAGGTCTGCGGCAATGACCACGCTCCAACCAGCACGTCGAATCAAGGCTGCTTCAACAAAGTCGTGGCTCATGATATGACCACCAAATGGCGGTCTACCTGCAAGGTTGGGTAACCCTGCAGCGCTCATAAAAGCTTGGGTGCGGATAATGGCATTGTGGCCCCAAAAGTTACCTTCTTTGTGGGTCCACCAAGATAAACCTGTACCAATTACCGGACCATAAATTCGCGCAGCAAATTGCTGTAGTCGCGCCATTAAGGTATTGCCATTGATTAAATACGGAATAGTTTGGATAAGCCCGGCATCAGGGTCTGCCTGCATCCGTCTCGCCAAACTAACGATAGTGTGGGTTTCCATTAAACTGTCGGCGTCTAGCACCAACAAATGGTCGTATCGAGCGCCCCAGCGTTTACAAAAGTCGGCCACATTACCGGCTTTACGAGCATCATTTTTACGCCGACGGCGGTAATACACCCGCGCATCTTTACTCACTTGATGACGCAATATTAAAAATGCTTGTTCTTCTGCCAACGCAATATCGGGGTCGGTAGTATCGCTTAATATAAACCAGTCAAACGCATGGCTTTCGCCGGATGCAACCAATGCCATCGCCATCACTTCAACTGCAGCAAAAACGCGATCGGGTGACTCGTTATATGTCGGCATTAATATCGCGGTGCGGGTATGCAGCTTTATGCTTTCGGCGGTTTCTGTCGTGGGCTTTTTGAGTAGCATAATAAAGCCGGCTATACCGCCGCTAAATGCCAATGCAATCCAGCAAAAGTTAACCGCAAACAACACTAAAACGATGTATTCAAGTGGCGTGACTCCACCGACATTAAACACCGACACCATCTCGTAAATAGCCATAACCGACATGATAAAAGCGCTGCCAACCACTAACAGACGGCGTAATCCGTCTGACTTTACGCCATTGGCAATAATACTTTTACGTGGCATGCCTTCGGACAACGCACGTAAACTTTGCGGTTCCATTGGGCCTGGTCGCTCCAACGGCATTGCTGCACCACCGACCAACATAGGGTCGACGGCACTAATATCAGCATCAGGCTGCATCATGTTCATGCTTAAAGCGTCCAACGATAAAGCCAAGTTTCGACATCGCGTGGGCCAGTAAACTTCAGCTCAGCACGTAGCTCGATCAATTCAGCATCTTGTGGATCCATTTCAAACGCCAAACGATAGCCATTGGTTTTAGGTTGACGAGACACCACCACATTGGTCACAACGCCTGCTGAACTCTGCACTTTGGCGACCGGGATTTCGTCGTTATTACCTTCTTTAACTTGATAGTCGATAACAAACAAGCGTCTCGGTGTGGCTTTAGCAATCTCAGCCCGGCCACTGGCGGTACGGGCCACAATCACAGTGCCATCATCAACTTCGGGCTCGCTGCCCCAAATTAACCGATAAGTAAAATGAAACTCGCTACCGGCTGCGATAGGTTGTTTAGGTTTCCAGTAACTGACGATGTTGTCATGAATTTCAGAGTCTGTTGGAATTTCGGTTAACACCACCTCACCCGCGCCCCAATTTCCGACCGGTTCAACCCATAAACTTGGGCGACGCTCATAATGGGCTTCGAGATCTTGATACGCATCAAAACTACGTTCACGCTGAATTAAGCCAAACCCTTGAGGCGAGTTGTCCATAAAGGCACTGACTTGCAATTGCTTTGGATTAGCCAGTGGACGCCATAAACGTTCACCGCGACCATTTAAGATCAATAGCGCATCAGAATCATGCACTTCGGGTCTAAAATCATCGGTGTTTTGGCGACCATTCATTGAATGTAAAAACATACTGGTGCTAGGCGCTAAGCCAACTTTAACTAAATCCACGCGTGGAAATAAGGTCGCTTCCACATCGATATGGGTGTTATCGCCGGGTCTAACAGAAAATCGATATGCTCCTGATACGCTAGGGCTGTCTAGCAAGGCGTGCACCACAATTAAGTTACTGTCGGTGTTTGGGCGTTCAACCCAAAAGGCACGAAATATCGGAAACTCTTCGCCTTCCGGTTCAGCGGTATTTAATGCTAAGCCCCTTGAAGACAAGCCGTAATCGCTGCCTTTACCCAAAGCGCGGAAATAACTCGCTCCTTGGAATACCATAAGCTCGTCAAAATATGCAGGGTTATTGAGTGGATAATGGATACGTAAACCAGAATAGCCAATATCTTGGATCGGTAAACGCTGACTTAACACATCACCTGCAGTAAAGAACTCTGAGTTATAGGCTAAATGGTTGGCTTGCTTACCTTCAACTAGGGCAATTTCAATCAAGTCTTGGAAATAAAAACCCCGATGAAAGAGCTGCATTTGATACGGCAAACCTTCGGCTTTCCAAATAGAAGCTTCTGGCTTAAAGCGAATGTCGCGATATTCATCGTAGGAAATTTTAGCCAACCCAGGCGGTAATGGGTCTTTAAGTTCCACATACGGTTTTTGCGCTAATCGGCGGGCAATCTTAACCACAGAATCAGAATCAAAGTTAGCTGTTTTGGCAAAACGTACTTTGGTTTCTGTATTCAGATTATTAGCTGATTTAACGGTCGATTGTTCATCTGCATAAGTTTGCAGCGGTATAGTCACACTTGGCGATGTGGGTGTAATAATAGGCGGAGTGGGTTCTTGTGCAGCAAGATTAAAACAAAGCCCTGCGGCCATGGCTAACGACAAACGCGTTAGCGCTTTTTTTACAGTGTGAGATGAGACCGAAGTACGACAACTCAGTAAGCTAACCATAATAGGCTACCTAAAAAATACAGCGTTAATATGCAAGTTTCAGAGCGGTTATTGCGGCAAAATGTCTTGGTACACAACCCTATGCTCTATTTCGCGAACGATATCAGAACGCCAAAATTTTGCACAAGTATTCATCAATAAATCTCATTAGCAGCTATAACATTTTAATCTATTGATATATCCAAATAGTACACAAGGAGAGCGAAAACGACCGTGTTGTTATACATTACATTTACAGGTTATTGATTTAAGTCACAGCAAATAGAATAATTGTAGCCTCAATATTTAATAACCTTTAAATACAATTATTTATTAAAACACAGGCCGAAGAGAATCCCCTCTATTTAGGATAAAAACAAGTATGAGTGAATTGCCCTGCTATCAATGACATTTAGTACGCCAAGTTCACACTGACTGACTATTTACTAAAAGTTTACATTCACAAAAGCAACCAATAGAAAACACCCCATCAAATTGATTAAATTAAAAAATATACCTTAATAACTTTATTGAAACAGAGAGTTCTACAGTAATAACACCATAAGTACTGGTGCATACCTTGACGGCCACAGCTCAAATGAGAATAATTATCAAAATCAATACCAAAAATATGTTTTGACCATTATGTTTACCTCCAGCTCATTGAAGTTAGCACCAAGTAACCAAGACACTATTTTTGGAATCGTAAATTCAGCCCTTTCTCCCCCCCCGCCAAAAACACCCCATATTGCGCCATCGATAAAACGCTTAAACATCGCACTTGTTTACACCAAAGCATCTTTGATTGCTGACGATCGAGATTACTGAAGATCGGGGGAATAGTCTTTAGCACGTTTACAGCCAACTTATCACTTTAAAACAGACCAAACGAAACATAGGGAATATGCATGTTAACTGAAAAGTCCAGATTCACTTTGACCACAATTGCTGTGGCCATTGCAGCCAGTTTTGCTAGCTCGGCAGTAGTTGCTGACGACAAAAGTCAGACTGAAGCCAAACCTGAAGTCATTGTGGTGACGGGGAGCTTATTAGGCAATTCTGAAGTTGCAGATTTAAAAACGTATACCGGTAACCGCTCAATCATTACCTCTGATCAAATAGAGCGTACTGCAGCGAGGTCAATTGACACCGCATTACAGCAAGTCCCTGGCATTAAAATTAAAGATGAAACCGGAACAGGGGTTTTACCTAATATATCAGTACGAGGCCTAGACAGCAGCCGCAGCGGCTACGCCCAGCTCTTACTCGATGGGATCCCAATGACACTTGCGCCATATGGGCACACCGGCCAGTCATTATTCCCTGCCACCTTATTCATGATAGATAGAATTGATGTAGCACGCGGCGGAGCATCGATTCAGTACGGTCCTAATAACGTTGGCGGCGTGATTAACCTCATTTCAAAGTCAATCCCAACCGACTGGGAAACTAGCGTTAATGAACGCATGACCTTCTTTGGTGACAGTAATACCTTATTTGATACCAACATCAGCACTGGCGGCGCAGTAAATGAAGATTTTTCGATGCGTTTTGATGGCAACATCACCAAAGGGGAGTCGTTTCGTGAACACTCCGACACTGACATTAAAAACCTAATGTTAAAGACCCTGTGGAATATCGATGAGCAAAACAGCTTAGATGCCACGCTGCAATATTACGATGCTTTTTCTGAGCTACCGGGTGCATTAAATACTCCCGCTTATGAAGCTGATCGAGAGCAATCTCTACGCCCTAATGATGAATTTAATGCCAATACTAAACGAGTGTCATTGAAATACAGCCATGTTCTCGATGACTCGAAAGTTATCGATTATGGTGAGATTGATCTCAGAGTATTTGGTAATAAAAGTTCACGTAATTTTCAGTGGGATTTTTATGACTCAAGCAAAGACACCGACGGTAATTTAGGTACTAGCTGGAGTGATACCACCCAGGATGCTACTCATCTGCGTAACTCTCCACGCGACTTTACCGTGTTTGGCATTGAGCCAACAGCAAGCTTGCTTATTGATGGTGATATTAGTCAGCACATTATCGCTGGCGCTCGTTATATTAATGAAGACATTAGCTACCAACTCAACCACATAGAAAAATCGACTCAAACAGCAACTCGTCCGCGTGACTGGCAAATGGATACCAATGCCATGGCCTATTATGTGAGTAATAAAGTGGGATTCTTTGACGACACACTATCGGTTACCCCTGGCATAAGATATGAAGATGTGCGCATGACCTTCACCAATGTTGGCCAAGATTATAGCCAAGATAATCACGTAACCGAGTGGCTTCCTGGCATCACCTTGGGTTATGAGTTCAGTTCAAATTGGTTTGCGTATACTAATGCTCAACGCTCATTGAGAACCCCGCAGATTTCGCAATTATGGCCTAAAGATCAAACTCTAGAATCAGAGCTATCTTGGAACTATGAAGCAGGCGTACGCTTTACCCCAACAGAACGCAGTAATTTAAGTATTGCCGCTTACCGTATCGATTTTGAAAATAAAATCGAGTACGACGGTGACGTTAGTCTGTTCGTCAATATTGGCCAAACTCGTAATCAAGGTATTGAGCTAGAAGGCACTTACTCACCGATGTCGCTACCAGATCTGGTTCTAACGGGTGCCTACAACTATTTAGATACTGAACAACTTGATGGAGAATTTGCCGGTAACGAATTGGCTTATGTGTCTAAACATCAACTTTCTGCCAGCGCTTTATACAGTATTAAGGATGTCGATTTAGGATTAATGGCATTTTATTACAGCAAATCATTTGCCGACCTGGCTAACACAATTGAAGAGAATGTATCTGGTACATCGGGTGAAGTGCCAGCGTACACCGTGGTTAACTTCAATATTGGGACTGAGTTTTTCAAACAAGATAATCACGGCCTAAAAGTGGGATTATCCGTCAATAATCTATTTGATAACGAATACTACTTTAGAGGCTTAGATGTGTCTCCTGCAGGACGAGTGCCTGCATCAGGAAGATCACTGAGCTTAGATATAGGTTACACCTTCTAATAGACAACGTTTCTAAGATGAGTATTGTTATCTCGACTAGCATATTCATCGCATACAAAACTGTTATATAAATAAAGCCTCAACACAAATGTTGAGGCTTTATTTATCCGTTACTCAAATGCGATATTACGCCAAAACATCACAAATAAATTGAAGCAGCTCTGCTGGACATAAGCTTATTTGATAGGCTTTTATTCTCCTACATTGAGGCTAGTAAGCATTTAACTCGTTCATGTATTTCATCGGTGATATTTTCATTACTTTTTTAAACATGGTAATAAATGCGCTTACCGACTCATAGCCTAATAACTCAGACACCTGTTGCACACTCTGTTTATCTGAAAGCGCTTGTAGTGAAATAATGATATGCAGTTGAGTGCGCCATTTGCCAAATGTCATCCCGGTTTCTTTTGTGATCAGTCGCGCCAATGTACGCTCTGTTAAGGCAAATTGTTTGGCCCATTGCGGCAGTGTTTTTCTATCATTAGGCTGATTTATCAATTGCTGGCTCATCGCTTGAATCACCACATTTTTAGACAGAACAAAGTCTAAATGTTGAATAGGCATCTCAATGAGTTGCTCAAATAGTACCTGTGCAAGCCGTGCGGTTTTACTGTCTACACGATAATGCTGATCGCTACCAGCAAGCGTGCACATCAACTCTTTAACTAAAGGCGTAATAGCCAATGTACAGGTATTTTGCGGCATTCCTTGCATGCTGCCATCAATAAATACATGACAGAGCTCAGCATTATCTGAGGCGCGATTACTGTGAACTTTATTTGCAGGGATCCAGATAGCGCTATGGGTTGGCACCATCCACATTTTTGCCGATACCTCACAGGTAACATAACCATGCAAAGCTAAAATTAACTGGCCTTTAGGGTGAGTATGTAAAGGGATCTCATGGCTGGCACAGGCGTGCTCTATCTTGGCAATAATGGGTTGCGGCATATATTCAAAATTCTTTATTTCATCCCAGCCAATTGCTTCAAACATAATTTTGTCAGTTTTTCGTTATTTAATGTCACTATCTCTAAATTATATCGTTCGACAAATCTTTATACTAGCAACCATTATTAAGTGAAATCTAAAGCAGCTAATGACGTTACAAACTGACAATACTAAACCACAGTCTCGATTCTCTGGCGCATTACTCGTCATAGGAATTTTGCTTATTGCAGCTAATTTACGCGCGCCTTTTACCGGCATTGCTCCTGTGCTGGAGCAAATTATTAGTCACTTTGGCCTAAGCGGATCTCAAGCTGGATTTTTAACCACTCTGCCACTAATTGCCTTTGCGATTGTTTCACCTATGGCGGCTTTTTTTGCTCGAAAACAAGGATTAGAACATGCCTTGTTTGCCGCGCTAATACTGATATTGCTCGGTATTGGAGCTCGATTTGTCGACTCATCAGCCATGTTACTCATTGGTACTGCCATTATTGGCGTCGGTATCGCAATTGCAAACGTGTTACTACCCAGTCTGATAAAACGAGATTTTGCCACTAAAATTGCGCTCATGACCTCAGCCTACGTGCTCACGATGGGAGTGGTATCAGGTGGGTTTTCGGCTCTGGTATTTCCGCTTAGTCAACTCAATGGCTTAGGCTGGCAACTGGCACTGGGCTCGGCAGCCATCATCACAGTTGCCAGCTTAATTGTGTGGAGCGCTCAGCTGGGTAAACACACGAAACCAACTTATTCTGCACATCAATCGGCACCCTCGAAAAGTGTATGGCGCTATCTACTAGCCTGGCAAATTAGCTTGTTATTAGGCCTAAACTCATTTCTGAATTACATCATCATTACGTGGTTACCAAGCATATTGACCGACACAGGCCACTCGGCCGTTGAAGCGGGGGCGTATCATGGTGCCTTTCAAATTGCGACAGCACTTCCTGGCTTAATATTAATTCCGTTACTGGCTAAATTAAAAGATCAAAGCGCGCTAAGTTTTATTTTGGCACTACTCAGTGCAGGCAGTGCACTTGGGCTGCTTTACATGCCTCACTTTGCTTTTGTATGGACACTAATGCTGGGGTTTTGCTCTGGGGCCTGTTTTATTTTGGGGTTATCGTTTATTAGTTTACGCACCGATGATCCGCACCAAGCCGCATCGCTTTCTGGTATGTCACAAAGTGTGGGCTATTTACTGGCAGCCGTTGGGCCTATGGTAGCGGGCGCGTTGCACACTTCAACAGGCAGTTGGGATGCGCCATTATGGTTATGTGCGATTGCTGGTGTGCTGTGTGCACTATGTGGTTTAGGTGGCGGCAGAAACACCACATTACATAAGTCGGTTAACTAGAAATACACGGCTTGATTACTGAGTTATACACTTAATATCACTATCCCGATCAAGCAAACTTCATTGGAGAAAAACGATATTGAGCAACATCAGGTCAAGCCGAAAATGTTGTAGGTCACTTCAAAAATAAATCATTGAGATAAACGAGTTGCGGTCACGACAGAGTATCTACCGCACCGGACGCTTACACCCAATAAACAGGATAGTGACGCTTGGGGTCTGTGGAAAGGTTATTGACCACTAACGCGACGATCAGGAGTAATACCGTACCTAAAAAAACTGGCATTAAGGCATAAAGAAAGCCTAGCTGATGCACGTTTTCACCACCAATAACAGCAATCAATGCTGTGGCACCGCCGGGCGGATGAAGGGTTCTGGTAAAGTACATTAACGCAATAGATAGTGATACAGCCAAAGCGCAGGCAAGCACGATATAATCAGTAAAAACTTGATAAACTGCAACACCAATTAACGCTGATATTACGCTACCACCTATTAAATTACGGGGCTGAGAAAACTCCGCTAAGGGGGCACCGTAAACCAACACTGCTGACGCACCAAAAGACCCTATTACAAACATGCTCCCCATAGGATTCGCGGCCGTATAAAACGCTAAGCCTGCAACTAAATAAATACCACAAAATGCGCCAATCCATGACCAAATAATTTTCTTAAGCGGTTGCCTGGGAGGACAAATATCCTTTGATCGCATGCGAGTAAAATAGAATCTCATTATGTTAATCCGAGTGAAATAGAGTGATGCGTTATTAGTGTGTGATCTGCGGAATACGGTTGCGAGCAGCAAATTAGCGCTAAAGAAACACAATTGCAATTACACCTAACCAAAATCCTCTTGGAAATAAGGTAATGCTACTTTAGTGATCTCGTGATGATCTAATGATGTGAATATTAATGAGATAAAGACGGTTTTTTGGTTCTAGTGACTAAAAAACAAATAAGAGAGCCTAACGTGACCAATGCTACGCCCTGCCAAAATGACCCCGTGAGCGAAATCGACAAATAAACAGAAGCAAACATGGTCGAAAACACTGGGGTAAAATATGACAAGGTGCCTAACAATATAATATTTCCACCAATAATGGCTTGGTTCCACAAAGCATAACCGGTGCCGATTACCATACCAGCAAGTAATAGTGTAAAAGTTGATGGTAAGGTGAAGTGTAAACTGGGTTCATTACTTAAAAAATATTGTATCCATAACGTTGCCGCTGTCGCACTAAAAAACAGTGTAATGGCATTTTTTCCGTTACTGATTTTTTGAGTGACTACGCAATAAATCGCCCAAATAAATGCCGCAGAAAAGGCCATAGAATAGGTTAATGGGTTGTCCGAAATATTACTTAACAACAGACTAAGTGAAATACCCTGGTCGCCAGCAATACACCAAGCAACACCTGTAAATGCCAATAAAATACTCGGGTAAACCAAAACATTCACTTTGTTACGACTAATAATAACGCTTAACAATATCGTCAGCGCAGGCCATAAGTAGTTAATAATCGACATTTCCATTGCTTGAAGTCGGCTATTGGCCATGCCTAAAGATAATGCGAGGCAGATTTCATAAGTGACAAATAACCCGCCGCCGATAAATAAATATCGTTTAGGGTAATCTTTTATTTTGGGTATTCCCATGACCGACATTAGAAATAGCGCACTGACGGTATACATCATTGCAGCACCAGCAATGGGACTAAATAATTCGGATAAATCGCGGATTAATGCCGTGACGGTACTCCACAGCAAAATGGCAATAACGCCATAAAATGTATACTTATTGTCGCGAATATAAGACACCAAACCCACCGTTATTTCATCGCGGATTTTACATAGACATCAAAGCGGTTTTTTTTCTGCGCTAACACCATACTCGGTTTAACACCATTCAAGTCTTCTGCGTAATCAGGACGCTTTACTACCACGCGCTTAGTGGCGAGTGCTATTGCGGGTGTTAACAGCCCATCGGCATCTAAGTCTGCGCCGACCAGAGTTTGAAACACGCGCATTTCTTTTTTAACCAGTGCTGATTTTTCGCGGTGTGGGTACATAGGATCAAGATAAACAACATCGATCTCGGTGCCAGACGACTTCGCGGCGTCGGCTAACGCGCTGATACTTGAGCCGTGAAATAAGCTCATCAAATCGCGCATCCACTCGCCTATTTCAGCGTCTTCATAAGCGCGGCGTAAACCATCTTCAAGCAATGCAGCCACTACAGGATGACGTTCAACCATAATCACTTTACAGCCTAGGCTTGCCAGTACAAAAGCATCTCGACCAAGCCCTGCGGTGCCATCAACTACGGTGGGCGTTACGCCTTGCTTTAGCCCGACAGCTTTAGCAATCGATTGACCGCGTCCACCACCAAACTTACGTCGATGCGCCACAGCACCAGACACAAAGTCAACGCTAATGCCGTCAAGCTTAGGCTCATCTCGCTTATGCAAACTCAAGCAGTTTTGCTCGAAACGCAATTCAAACGCGGCGTCTTTGTCCCACACCAACTGCCAGCGCTGGGCTATATCGACTAATGAGGGATACTGCTGATTAAAGAAGATAGGTGTCTGCAACAAGATGATTACCATGCCAATGTAAGAAACTACGCCATTATGCCAAAAGCCATCACCAGTGAACACCTATACCTCGCGCGCTAGAAAACTTATAATGTCGTTATTACACAGTTTTTGCTGTCTCATTTAGTAAATGGAAATGCCCATGCTCAGTTATCGCCACGGTTATCATGCAGGCAATTATGCCGATGTACTTAAGCACTCTATGCTTATTCAAGTATTAAAAGCCATGCAGAAAAAAGATAAACCTTATGTGTATATCGATACTCATGCAGGCGCTGGTGCCTACTCATTAACCGATGAGTTCGCCCAAAAAACCGGAGAGTATCTAGAGGGGGTTGCCAAGCTATGGGACCACGCTAATTTACCCACCGCATTGGCCAACTATGTTGAAACTGTGCAGCACTTTAACGCTGAGTTTGATGGCGAGTTAACCGTGTACCCTGGCTCACCCGCTATTGTAGATGTTGAGCTTCGTCCGCAAGATCGTATGGTGTTACACGAACTCCACGGTACTGACCATGAGTTACTAGCAGATTATTTTGTTGAAGACAAACAAGTCAAAGTCATTAAAGGTGATGGTTTACAGGGATTAATTGCCGCGGTACCGCCATTAGAACGTCGTGGAGTGATATTAATCGACCCAAGTTATGAAATGAAAACCGACTATCAAGATGTTGCTCAAGCAATCATTAAAGCCCACAAACGCTTTGCAACTGGGACATTTCTTTTATGGTACCCAGTGGTTAAACGTGAGCAAACAGAAGCAATGTTAACGCTACTCAAAAATAGTGGCATTAAGAGACAACTGCGTATTGAACAAGCGGTGAGTGCTGACAGTGACGAGTTTGGTATGACGGCCGCGGGTTTATGGGTAATAAACCCACCTTGGCAATTGGATGTATTGGCTAAAGAGGCGTTAGATTATTTGACGCCACTATTAGGCCGTGCTGACGGTCATACTACTGTGAAGTGGGAAGTGGACGAGTAAGACTTTCTACCCGCAAAAGATGTGAGTTTATTGTCGTATCAGATCCTAACTATCTTTATTGAAATAAAACACAAATTTCAAATGGAATTAACCTGCAGGCTCAATGGTTCTCCGTCCGAAGTGTCCGAAATAGTGTGATGAAAATGCCGTAGTGACATCATGGATGATGGCACAGGCTCAGGGGTACATGGATGTACCATCTGAGCCGTTAGGCGATTTTTATTATGCTATGAGGATCAACACTTTGTCGGAGCTGTGGGGGAGATCCAAGAGGGGGAAGCAGTTTCCCCCTTCTTGGTCAGGTGTGGGCGAAGCGCCACGACCTTGATGTTATTTATTGACGTATGACTGAGCATTACTTAAAAAACGCGCCTGCCGCACCAGGGAATACCACTGGGCTAACATTGCCATTCGCGGCGACACTCGCGACACCAAACAAATAGTTGTCGATAACCATATTATCTAACGTGAACTGATTAACCTTGCCGACATAGCGGCTATGAGTCCATTCCGCTACCGTTGTTGAGCGCCAATATACGCGATAACCGACAACGGTTTTGTCGTCACTACTGGCCCAACTTAAGGTGGTACTCGGCGATACTTGCCCTGCAATGGTCACCTTGGTTGGTGGCGCGGGTGCCCATGCTTGTGACGCTAAACTTAGCGCATTAAGTGCGGTCAGTTTGGCGGTAAATCCAAAATCAACACCTTCAATCACATCACCATACGCAATACCATTTTCTACCCGTATATCTTGATGCTGACGATTATAGTTCTCGTTGGTTTCCATAATCCGCACGGCAGGCAAACCAGCCTGATTAAACGGTAAATGATGCCCACCACGACCAAAACGATCGAGTCGATACACCAACATCACCTCTAAATTAGTCATGTACTGGTCGGCTAGCGATTTAATTTTACGAGCTAAATTGCGTGAAGCAGAATCATTTTCGCCGCCACTAAAATAGCGTTCTTTGGCTTCATCTGCGGTTTCGGCAAAACGTACGCCTTCAGAAAACACCCGTACACTGCTGTTATTCACCACGCCATTAATGCCAGATATATTGCCAATCATGTCATTATTTAATACTGCTTGAACCTGCCAATTTTGCGTTTTGGCATAGTCAGCTAAAATATTGCCGCCATACAAACCTTGCTCTTCGCCCGACAATGCAGCATAAACGATAGTGCCGTTAAATTGATATTTTGATAATACTCGTGCAGCTTCTAGCGCCCCAGCCACACCCGATGCATTGTCGTTAGCACCAGGAGAAATTGAGGTGGCATCCAACACATCGCTAACGCGAGAATCAATGTCGCCACTCATCATCACCACACGCTTAGGATCCGTTTTACCACGCTGAATCGCGATAACGTTAACCACTTCGGTTGGATTTTCGATTCGTTTACCTTGAACAGTGTCACTAACCGTTACCACTTCTAAACAGCCACCACACTCTTTGGATATACGATTAAACTCAGCTTCAATCCAGCGCCTAGCGGCACCAATACCTTGGATATCAGATTGGGTATCCGACAAAGTGTGCCGAGTACCAAAACCGACTAAGGTGCGAATATCTTGTTCAATCCGCTTAGCTTGTGGTGCGGTAGCAATGTCGTATAAACGCACATCTTCTTGTGATGGGGCAACAAACGTTGATTTGTCGGCAGCAAATGCTGGCACTGTTACAGCACCCAATATCAGCAACCCGGCCATACCCGCTAAACAATAACCGTTGTTACGACTGAGTTTGACCCGCTTAGGTTGTACTTTATGAATTACATGGTTCATTAATAAATACCTTAAATTAACTGGCTAATGCTTTTTGGTAGCGTTTTAATAATATTTTTACGCGCTTCACATAAGCTTGTGTTTCAGGATAGGGCGGTATACCGCGGTATTGCATCACCGTCGTTGGGCCGGCATTGTATGCCGCACACGCAAGGTCAATGTCGCCGTTAAATTGGCTTAATAACTGCGCAAGATAACGACTGCCACCACGAATATTCTGTTGAGCATTGAAAGGATCATCGACGTCCATATCGCTAGCAGTACCTGGCATTAATTGCATTAGGCCTTTGGCACCTGCTTTGGATAATGCGCCAATTTTAAACGCTGATTCTGCATGGATCACTGCTCGAATAAGTGCAGGATCAAGCTGATACTGCCGCGCGGCTAAAGCGACGTCGGCGGCGAAATGTGAGGTAAATAATGGGATCTTATACCAATCGATAACCGAATCGACCCGGCATGCAAAACATTCATACAATAACACTTGATAGTCTGCATCCAGCGGTTGTTGGTCGCTAAATACCATTACCCCATTGGTTTGTTTGTATTGAAACACTTTACGCTTTTCAACGCCTAAATCACTGACAATACCATTTTCGGAGTAACTGGCTTTAACACGAGGCTTACTCGATACTGTGCCCGCTTTCGTTAACGCATAATTATTGGTTAAGATACGCGGTTTCTGTTTGTTTCCTACATAGCCTGCATTCAACGACAGCTGATCATTAATTGATTGCTCATCGACAGGCTTAGTGTTGCGGCGACTCAACACGTTATATGTTTCTATAGTCGGCGCGGGGTGATTTTCAGCTGTGGTAGTTTGAGATTGCTGTAACGATAACTGCTTTTTTGCTGCGGCTTGCTGAGGAATATACTTAGCTTTGATTTGCGGCTTTTCAACGTCTTCCACGGCAGGATAAACCACTTGCTTGGCTTGTATAGGGACACAAATACAAGCCAACAAGGTAGCGATACCCAATAGCGTCTGCCGATTACGCCATGTCATGTGACTATTCCTGCACTTGATCGAATATAGGCATCGGCGCGATACGGGCGAATTTTGCCACCGCCGAACCTGGGAAAATTTTAACCCCACTGTTTAACTCATCTACGGCTTTACGGTAAAAGTCTTCTGCGTGCACAAAGTCGAGCTCTAGCTGTATATATTCAGCGAGCTGATCCGCACTCAGTTTGTCTTTATTCACTGTAGCTAATAGCGCTTCTAAACCTTGATCAATCTGCTGCCAAGCGGCTATCGATACCGACAAAGAGCCACCAGCCATATTTGACTCTTCAATCGGTTGTTCCCAATCATGTTCGGGCTGTAACAGTTTTAGTTGCTCCAACTGGGCTTGTTGGTCATCTGTTAAAGGGCGTGGATAAGATGGTTTTTCCTGACATAGCTCGGTAAACAATGTCAGTCTTTTATCAATTTTTGAGTCGATCACTTTCAGCGCTTCAATGGCTGAAGTGCGTTTTTTAAGTAAACTGGCATACCAAAGATAAGCCAGAATAGCGGCTAAAGTGAGGCTTATAAACAGCGCCTGCATGGTGACATCCTTTATTATTGTTATTCACTATCATAATCATTATTTAATCAAAAGTTCATCTTTATTGGCGATACCTTTGCTAAAAATAAACCACAAAAGAGTAAGCCAAACACCAATAGATGTTAATAAACTGTTTTGATTCAGATCTTAACTATAACACAAAAAACAGTACTAGCACGGTTGAATACTATACAGTTAAAATTTTAATCTTTAGTTTTATCAACTACCTAAAAGCATTCGCACAAGAGTGTTTTTTAAACACATTTACAGTTTCCCCTGCACAAATAATCAAAATATCGTTTAATAATGCTGACTTAACACCATTAAGGTTATTTATTAGCAGCTGCATCTATAGATAAACAATAGTCACAAAAAAGCCCAGCAAAACTGGGCTTTTAACAATCAATAATGTAAAAAATTAAATATCTTTTCTATCATTATCAACTTTTTCATTTTCCTCTTCAGTGGGTTTTTCACGCTTACTGAAAATGCGTTCAACCACCACAAAGAATAACGGCACAAAGAAGATACCTAAGAAGGTGGAGGTCATCATACCGCCCAATACCGCAGTACCGATGGCATTTTGGCTACCAGAGCCTACTCCTGAGCTAATCGCTAATGGCACAACACCTAGACCAAATGCTAAAGAGGTCATTAGAATTGGGCGTAAACGTACTCTAACAGCATGCAAGGTTGCCTCAATTAAGCCTGAGCCTTTCTCGTAGTATTCCTTAGCAAACTCGACAATTAGAATGGCATTTTTAGTCGCCAAGCCCACCGTGGTTAGCAAGCCTACTTGGAAAAATACGTCATTAGGCAGACCACGGGCACTCATTGCCAGTAAGGCACCAATAATCCCGAGTGGAACAACTAAAATGACCGATAATGGTACCGACCAGCTTTCATACAATGCCGCTAACACTAAAAATACGATTAAAATAGATAACGCATATAAGCTAGGCGCTTGGTTACCCGATAAACGCTCTTCGTACGACAAACCATTCCACTCTAAGCCATAGCCAGGTGGAAGCTTCTCAGCCATTTTTTCAAGTGCATCCATCGCCGCACCGGTACTGTAGCCCGGGACTGTAGCGCCCTGAATGTTAACCGCAGGCACACCGTTAAAACGTTGTAACTGAGGTGAACCAAACTCCCAGGAACCTGATGCGAATGCCGAAAACGGCACCATTTCACCATTATTGTTACGCACATACCAAGAGTCTAAGTCGCCAGGTTGCATACGGTATTTAGCCTCACCCTGAACATAAACTTTCTTAACTCGGCCACGGTCGATAAAGTCATTCACATACGACCCACCCCACGCGGTACCCAAGACACTGTTCACACTATTAATATCAATGTCTAAAGCACGTAATTTGGCGTGATTAACATTAATTTTATAGATAGGCGCATCTTCTTGTCCATTTGGACGAACCCCTACAAGATTAGCGTTTTGCGCAGCCATGCCCAATAATTGATTACGCGCCTCAATTAACTTGGCATGTCCTTGACCGTTTAAGTCTTTTAAGTAAACGTCAAAACCATTTGCGGTACCAAGTTCAATCACTGATGGCGGCACAAAGGCAAACACTAAGGCTTCTTTAATTTGCATAAAGCGACCCATAGCTCGACCCGCTAACGACTTAACATCTTCACCCGGCGCTTCACGTGTGGACCAATCTTTTAGGCTCACAAACGCAATACCCATGTTTTGACCAGAACCCGCAAAACTAAAGCCCGCCACAGTAAACACTGAATTTACGAGTTCTTTTTCTTCGGTAAGGTAATAGTCGGATACCTCTTTTAAGACCTTAACCGTGCTTTCTTGGGTTGAGTTGGTTGGCAAAATAGCTTGGGTAAACAAGATACCTTGGTCTTCATCGGGTAAAAATGCAGTTGGCATGCGTAAGAAAATCCAGGCCACTGCGATAACCAAACCAACGTAGATCAACATGACACGGAATGAACGCTTTAAAATACTGCCAACACTTGATTCATAACGTGATGTCATGGCATCAAATTTACGGTTAAACCAACCGAAGAAACCGGTATCTGCATGAGTATGGCCTTTTTTAACAGGCTTTAGCATGGTGGCACATAACGCAGGCGTTAGTACAATTGCCACAAACACCGACAAGGCCATAGCCGATACAATGGTGATCGAGAACTGACGATAAATAACCCCTGTCGACCCAGACATAAATGCCATTGGTACAAATACAGCTGACAGGGTCAAACCAATACCCACTAACGCACTGGTAATTTGGTCCATCGATTTACGGGTGGCTTCCAGCGGACTTAAGCCTTCTTCCGACATCACGCGTTCGACGTTTTCCACCACCACAATCGCATCGTCCACCAGCAAACCAATGGCCAACACCATGGCAAACATGGTTAAGGTGTTGATGGTGAAACCTGCTGCTGATAGCACCGCAAACGTACCTAGCAATACTACTGGTACAGCGATGGTAGGAATAAGCGTTGCTCTAAAATTTTGTAAGAACAGATACATAATCAAGAATACCAACACAATGGCTTCTATCAATGTGTGCACAACACCTTCTATCGATTGCTCTACGAATGGCGTTGTATCATAGGGATAAACGACTTCAAGTCCCTGAGGAAAAAACTCTTTCATCTCATTAACTTTGGCTTTAATGCCTTCTGCCGTGTCTAACGCATTCGCGCCTGTAGCCAGCTTGAATGCAAGGCCCGACGCTGGTTTACCATTGTAATATGAGTCTACTGCGTAGCTTTCTGCACCTAACTCAACTCTGGCGACATCGCCTAAATAAACATTGGCACCTGATGAGTCAGATTTAACAATGATTTGCTTAAATTGCTCAGGGGTTTGTAAGCGGCTCTGTGCTGATACGGTCGCGTTAAGTTCTTGACCTGCAACCGAGGGGGCACCACCTAATTGTCCTGCTGATATCTGGGCATTTTGCTCACGTATTGCCGCAATAATATCAATACTGGTTAATTTGTATTGAGTTAACTTAAACGGGTCTAACCAAATACGCATCGCATACTGCGCACCAAAAAGCGTGAGTTCACCCACACCAGGTACACGGCTCATTGGGTCTTGAACGTTGGCAGCAACATAATCAGAAATATCGCTTTTGCCCATCGAACCGTCAGAAGACACAAAACCAAGTACCATTAAAAATCCAGAACTGGACTTGTTAACTTGTACACCTTGCTGTTGAACTTCAGTAGGCAACAATGGCGTAGCCGCTTGCAGCTTATTCTGAACTTGTACTTGAGCAATATCTGGATCAGCCTCAGCATTAAACGTTAGGGTAATCTTCGCATTACCAAAACTGTCACTGGTTGAAGAAATATAGCGTAAGTGATCAAGCCCAGTCATGCGCTGCTCAATCACCTGAGTGACTGTGTCTTCCATGGTTTTGGCAGACGCACCAGGATAGAAAGCACTGATCACTACGGTTGGCGGTGCAATACTTGGATACTGCGCAATGGGTAAGCCTCTAATGGCTAACACACCTGCAAGCATAATTAATAGTGCAATCACCCACGCAAAAATAGGGCGATCAATAAAAAAACGAGCCATAATGATTCCCTACTTTTGTGGTTGGTCAGCCGTTAACACCTGTGCAGAAACCGGTGCACCAGGGCGGATTTTTTGTAATCCTTCGACAATTAACTTATCGCCAACAGACAAACCATCGACAATACGCCATTGATGACCAATCACTTCAGCGGTTTGTACCACGCGCATTTCAACATTACTGTCTTGGTTTACTATCATTGCAACCGCTTGGCCTTTGGAATTACGGGTAATGGCACGTTGAGGCACTAAAATAGCTTGTGGGTCTTGGCCAGCATTTAATAGCGCACGCACATACATACCGGGTAACAAGGTACCGTCAGGGTTAGGGAACTCGGCACGTAACGTCACTGAACCGGTAGTTTCGTCTACATTCACTTCAGCAAATTGTAATATACCTTGTTGATCGTATGTTCTGCCGTCTTCAAGAATTAAGGTCACTTTAGCATTGTCACTTTTCAATAACTGGCCTGAACGTAAATTGGCTTTTAAACGCAATAATTGTGCACTTGACTGAACGATGTCGATGTTAATCGGATCAAGCTGCTGAATTGTCGCTAAGGTATTACTTTGATTAGCGGTCACTAACGCGCCAGCAGTAACAGATGACTTACCAATACGACCAGAGATCGGTGCTTTAACTTCAGTATATTCGGTGTTGATGGTCGCGGTATTAATAGCAGCTTTCGCTACCGCTACTGAAGCTTGTGCTTCTTTAAATAACGCTTCCGTCTCGTCAAAATCTTGCTTACTGACTGCATTGGTTTTGACTAATTTGGCATAACGCGCCGCTTTGGCTTTTGCTGAGGCTAAACCCGCATTTGCGCTAGCAAGATCGGCTTCAGCACTCACTAATGCCGCTTTATAAGTGGCTGCATCAATTTGATACAGAGATTGACCTTGTTTAACTTCGGTGCCTTCGGTAAAAGCACGCTTAGTGATAATACCTGACACTTGTGGACGCACTTCAGCTTCTAAAAAGGCACGGCTTCTACCCGGTAATTCAACCTTAATCGCTTGCGAAATTGCTTCAACTGTCATCACGCCAACGGGGGTAGGTGGTCGCGGTTGCTGTGACTGGGCATTTTCATCCCCTTGACCACATGCGGTAATCCATAATGCAGCAGAAATAACTGCGGCGACTTTCAATGCTTTGTGCATGAGTGCTCCTACTCCAATTTATTTTCAATATGACACCTCAGTCTTGAGGAATTTCATTTGAAAATAGCTAAAATTAAACTGTTAAATTTTCTGTGTACTTTATCGCATAGGTATAAAATTCAAACAACTAAGCTAATGCGAATAAATTGTAAATAAATAATAAGTTTCAGTTAAATATATTGAATATGTTATCAAACTGTAATCGATATGCAGGTAATCAAACAAACATTACCTATTAAGTCATTAAATACACTACCTGGTAACATGCTGGTAAAGTCAATTTATGGATTAACTATCCATGCCTACGTTCGCTGTTAATACATTAACTTAGTTATTGTTGATGACAACCTTATTTAATTCATCTGTTTTTTGTGGCTCAAGCATAATGGCACGCCACCACAACTCGCTAGCTTGCGGATTGGCTAACATCACCGCTTGACCAAATTTTGGCGTTAACAAGGTGACATTTTGCTGTTTAGCTAACAGGTTGATACGTTCAAAAGGCTCAAACCAATCATGTAACGCTAAATCAAAAGTGCCATTGTGTACTGGCATCATTGCCTTTGCTTTAACATCAATATGCGCCTGTAGGCTTTGCTCTGGCAACATATGAATATCACTCCACAATTCATTATAGGCGCCCGTTTCAATCATGCTGAGATCAAATGGCCCATAACGCTCACCAATTTCTTTAAATCCATTAAAATAGCCGCTGTCTCCGCTAAAAAACACCTTATGTTGTAAACCTTGAATAACCCAACTCGCCCATAAGGTTTGGTTCCGATCAAGCAAGCCACGGCCTGAAAAATGTTGCGCTGGTGTCGCGGTAATACTCAAGCCATTTAATTCAACAGACTGCCACCATTCCAGTTCGGTCACTTGAATAGGATCAACGCCCCAAGCCGTTAAGTACTTACCCACTTTAAGTGGGGTAACAAAATGTTGCACCTTGGTAGCCAATTGCTCAATGGCAGCGCTATCGAGGTGATCGTAATGATCATGGCTAATAATCACCGCCTTTATTGCCGGTAAATCAGCAATACTGATTGGCGATTGATGAAAACGTTTCGGTCCTGCCCACTGCACCGGTGATGCTCGCTCGCTAAATACCGGATCAATCAATAAATATTCGCCATCAAGACGCATCAATAACGTCGAATGACCTAAACGATAAACGGTATCTTGTGTCGATTGAGCCAATATCTCTGGGGTTAATGTTTCTAAAGGGATCACACCTTGGGGAATGGGCGCTTGACGCTTTGTCGACCAATAGGCTTTGGCAATTGGCCATAAGCTGCTAATACCCGCTTGATAGACTTTATCGGTATTGCTGAAGATTTGTGTCTTATTTCCACGCGATTCAGTCCAATATTTATTGATCAAAATAATCACAATCAATGCACCAAGCGCGACTAAAAGACTCATTAATATTTTCATCTATCGCTTCCAAAAGTAAACTACACGGTGTAGTTTAATAATCCCTTGTTGAAAAGTAAACTACTCAGTGTAAAATATTACAATAAGATTGATTAGATGAAACCAATGAACACAGAAAAGCAAACACGCAGCCAGATTAAACGCGCCGCGATTATTGAAGCAGCTAGAACAACCTTTAAAGAATTAGGGGTTGCGGCAACGAGTATGGATAAATTAGCCGAAGTAGCTGGAGTGTCTAAGCGAACAGTGTACAACCACTTTGCCACCAAAGAAGCTTTGGTGATGACCTTGATGACTGATTTATGGCAACAAGCATTATCTCAACCCTCTGTGGTATATGACTCACATCAACCTTTGGCTGAACAACTGCAACAGTTGGTGCGTTTTGATATGGATTACATTCAATCAGAAGAGCACATTGAAGTATCACGAATGGTAATTGGTCATCTTTTTTATACCACTGAAATGCAAGAAGAATTGCAAAAGGTAATTAAAGAAGAAACGGCTATTTTGCGCTGGATTAAAGCAGCAACGCTGGATGGACGCTTAACGGTGACGAAAGTTGAACAAGCTCAAACAGAAGTGCAAAGCTTGATCAAGGGCCAATGTTTTTGGCCTTTAATATTTCAAGTCGAAGAGCCATTAAACGAACAACAAAAAGATGAAATTGCGGCAAACATTGTCACTATGTTTTTATGTCGTTATCAGGCATAAGTAAATTATTTCCCACGCTACACGCGGTTATCGCCGACACCAAACGAAATAACACGGCTGATATGCGCTAAACTCATGCCAGATTCTTGTTGCCAATGATTGAACGCAGCTTGGGTTTGGCGTAAAGCGGTTTTCGAAGTAAAGCCAGCATCAACAACGTTATGACCTGTCAAATATGACTGCACATCTTGGCTTAATAAAAAGGTATCTTTACCAATTGCACGTAAAAAATAAGGTCCAGTATTGCCACCTAAACGGGTGCCGCGCTTTTTAAGCACTTGCCACAAACCAGTAATGTCATCGCTTGGCCAATGAGCAATAAATTCCGCAAAACTGCCGTGTTCAGCATTAATCTGCTGGATCATATAAGCGTTATCAACAATCGCCTGGGTTTTCTTTTGATGCCGAATAAGCACTGGGTCGGTTGCCCGCTGTTGAATTTGATCGGGTGACAGCATCAGCACCTTCATTGGTTCAAAGTCAAAAAAGGCTTTTTCATAAGCTGGCCATTTGTTATCAACCACTCGCCACACAAAGCCACTTTGAAACACGCGTTTACTCATAACAGACAATAACTGCGCATCAGTATATTCGCTGATTTCATCGGCATCGAGAGTGCCAGGCAGCAATGACTTAACTGCCGCTGGCCCGCCTTTACGCTCACATGCTCGCGCCCAAATATCACTGAACTTTTCTAATGCCACCGCGTAGCTCCTTTAACCCAATCGATAATCTGCCAATACGGCAGATAAAGGCTTGTTGATCTTTAAACATTAACATTGATACCAAAAACAA
This sequence comes from Shewanella sp. SR44-4, assembly GCF_014163715.1. Lineage (NCBI taxonomy): Bacteria > Pseudomonadati > Pseudomonadota > Gammaproteobacteria > Alteromonadales > Shewanellaceae > Shewanella > Shewanella sp. SR44-4. The sequence continues at coordinate 86,760 of NZ_JACJDU010000014.1, forward strand.
CTAACGCTATATATTACGTTCTTTTTTAAGTTGTAAAAACTGTTTCCATTTAACCACTTCAGCAGGCATTTCAGGTGTGTCACCTGTGTAACCGGCAGCAGCAATTAAGGTTTCAATAGGCACTTGTTTACCTCGACATACAAACACACCACGAACATGCGCAATGCAATGTAAACCACGGGCGGTAACCATACGATGCTCAATATAAAAGTATTTTTCGTCCCAACCAACGATTTTAGTTTCAATGGTAAACTTTTCAAACGGCTTAATATCGCGGATATAAGTAAACTCTGCCGCATTCACTATCGGTAACCATTTGTTTTTTAGAAACTGTTTCATCAAACCCATTTCGGCAATCAAATAGGTGCGCGCTAAATCCATAAAAGCAGGATAACGCGAGTTAGTTAAATGCATATTGATATCGCAATCTAACGGTAAAGCACGATAATCAATTCGGCTAGTGCCTAAAAAACCAATACTTTTACAATGACCTATTCGCCATAAAAACAACAAAATAATACGAAAATACAGATTCATGCACGGTTACTCCTAATGTAAGCGCGACAGGCTAACAAAGGTCATACCAGCGAGCAAGCGGCTTTAGCTGTATTTGGTAGCACAAAATTGGCATTACACTTTATTTGTTACTCTTTTTGAGACTTATCCCCCTTTTCATCTGTGGCTTAACTGATTAACATAGCGAGGCGTTTTGATTAAATTGACAGTGAGTTAACTGAGTTTCACGTAACTTACTAATAATAACGCCGTAGTCGTTGAGTCGATTACAGCCAAATCAGCGCAAACACATTGTTTATAATTCTCAGGGCGGGGCGCAATTCCCCACCGGCGGTAAACTTGAAAAAGTGAGCCCGCGAGCGCTCGATTCGTCGAGGTCAGCAGATCTGGTGACTTAGGTATTTACTCATGAGTAATGTCTAACAGTCCAGAGCCGACGGTTACAGTCCGGATGAGAGAGAATAGAGATACATCAATTAGCCTCGGCTTGTTGATGCAATTTGTTTTGGATTTATATCCCTCTTTACAAGCCCTGATTCTGGTCATTTTAGGAGTACAACCATGAATCAGTTATCACTACTTGCCGAATTTGGCGATCCAATCACCCGAGTAGAACTCGCACTAGCCGCGCTAAGAGAAGGCCGAGGCGTATTATTGCTAGACGATGAAGATCGTGAAAATGAAGGCGACATAATTTATTCTGTCGAGCACTTAACCACAGCCCAAATGGCATTAATGATCCGCGAATGCAGCGGTATTGTGTGTTTATGCTTAACTGACGAACACGCCAACAAATTACAATTGCCGCCGATGGTTATTAATAACAACAGCGCCAATCAAACTGCGTTTACCATCTCCATTGAAGCAAAGCACGGTGTTACCACTGGCGTTTCCGCTCAAGATCGCGTGACCACCATTAAAACTGCCGCAAACCGCGATGCCAAAGCATCTGACTTAGCTCATCCTGGACACGTATTCCCATTACGTGCTCGCGCTGGCGGAGTGATGTCTCGCCGCGGTCATACCGAAGGCACTGTCGACTTAATGCAAATGGCAGGCTTAATGCCAGCTGGCGTATTATGCGAACTGGCCAACGAAGATGGCAGCATGGCCAAAACACCAGAAATTATCGCCTTTGGTCTTAAGCACAACATGCCTGTACTCACCATCGAAGACATGGTGATGTACCGTAACCAGTATGATTTAAAGCTGGCGTAATATGTTACTAATACGTCATTCATAACCAGCCACTTATCTGCTGTGAATGAATATGAAATAACACGATTAAGAGGTGCAAAGCACCTCTTTTTTTATGCTTGAAATCATGCTGGTTGTAGACAATAAAACCATGCGGGTTAACACTTGTTTGACTCGCTATTCGCCATCCATAACCGCCCTGTTGCCCCTGTCACTATCCAGGAGTCATCGCTACACCACCTGTAATTTGAACTCAACTAGTATGCTTAGGGCATGCAACACTTTACATTACAGACTAAAAAAAGCAGGATAAATAACCTCCATAGATTTACCTCACGGATTCCCTTGAGAATTAGTCAACATGAAGTAAAGGACGATTATGAGTAAATGGAATACGACTAGCACACTATCTCTTTACTTAACGCTAATTTGCTCCAGTGCAGTAGCAGGTTTTCTGCAATATTCTTTGGAAGATAGCTTCACTGGTTTATCGGACTTACCGGGTATTGTTGATATCGGTATCTATGCCGCCTTAATGACAGCGCTTTATTATTTTTTTGCTCAATTTTTTAACTGGTTGTACCCTGAAGTTCAAAAAAATAGCGACAGAAATTCAACTGAGGATAATAAATTGGGCAAATAACATTGAATAATTTTACCAAAAACATCACCCCATACGTGCAAGAGCAGTTATCTGAAGCAGATCGATCCGACCGTTTAGGTAATGTTGCAGATTCATTTGTATACCTTGAGAATGCTCACGTGCTTGGGCAGGAATCAACCTATTGGCATGTAAAAGTGCATTATTTAATGCTGCGTTGGGCGATAAAACAGCGTGATATTAACGAAGCCATCGGTCAAATTATTCGTATCATTGGGGCGGCTTTATTAACTGCAATAAAAGGCGTACCAACGGGAAATACTGGCGGTAGCAATGTTAGCCCAGTAAAAGTTATGCCCATTAAGCCAGAGCATGCCGTAATTATAGCGAAAGTAAAAAACGATATATCAACGAACTAGAAAGATTTACAGATGCCTTAGTTGAATCATCCGGTATAACGACCTAAAGAGTGTTAAATCCATCACTAGTTTTCAGCTTTAAACATGATATATGGAGGTTCACATGAAACGCGTCACTGGTATCGGCGGCATATTTTTTAAAGCAAAAGATGCACCTGCATTGCAGGCTTGGTACAAGCGTCATCTGGGCATTGATGTTCAAGAATGGGGCGGCGCGGCTTTTTCTTGGAGCGACTCAAATAACAAGCCCGTAGGTGGAACCACTATATGGGCGGTTAGTTCAGAGAAAAGCGACCAATTTTCCCCAAGCCAAGCCCCATTTATGATCAACTACCGCGTTGAAGACCTTCACGCTGTCATAGCAGCCCTCAAAGCAGAAGGCTGTAATGTCCTCGATAAAATAGATGAATCTGAATACGGCAAGTTTGCGTGGGTCATCGATCCTGAAGGTAATAAAGTCGAGTTATGGCAGCCGCCTTTAGGTCAATAGCAACTATTGTGGCTTAATGAATCTGTTCACATCCATGTGAAATTAACTTGGAGACAAACTAAATCACAATGCAGTAATAAACGTTTGATACTGACTCATGGTACTGGCATCGTCTAACATGCCTTGATGGCCAACGTTGGGCACCATAATTAACTGCTTATTGGCTGACTGACTAGCGACAAACAGTTTTTCAGACAGTTCAGGCGGGACTTCTTCATCATCTTCTGCCGCAATCACCAATAATGGCCCTTGATAATATTGCGCTACCACTTGCTTATTATCTGTTTTACGAAAATCTTCTGACATTTCCAAAGTCATAAACGGTGCCATATACCACGGTGTTTTTTCATCAACCCAGTCGTCGGCATTAGTTGCTGAACCGTGTAAAACCAGCGCATCTATTTTATTATTTTTTGCTAAATCAGCGGCAATAAAACTGCCTAATGAGTAACCGTGCAATATCACTTTCTTAGGCTGATATTGCTGATGTAAATAATCCAGTTGTTGCTGTGCATCTGCAATAATATTGTTAATGCTTGGTTGGCCCTCACTTGCCCCTAATCCACGACGATCCATTACTAAAATATCGGTATTGAGCGTTGATAATGTGGTCAGTACCGACAGGCCATGTGGTTCGATTTTCATGCCGTTGCCTTGATAAAATACCAAGGTTGTAAGGCTATTGGGGTTATCGATATAAAAACCATTTAACTTAACGTGATCAATTGACTCTAAGCTGACTGGGGTAATCAAATGATTAGGCATCGCCTGCTGTAATTGTTGAGTAAACTCAGCGGTAAAGGCTGTGGGGACTTCATCGCTGGCAATAAAGGTGCTTTCACTTAGGCGCATAGTACACCCTGAAGTAACCAGCATTGTGGTGCCTAACATTGCAACTGTGGTTATTTTTTTAAGCAAATTTTGCATATTATTGTCCTTAATTTATTCATCGTCCTTGTGGACTAAAATGTCACCTGGCGAGCATTGTAAATGCTGGCAAATAGCGTCTAGTGTCGAAAATCGAATCGCTTTTGCGCGGCCACTTCTAAGCACCGACAAATTTTGAGGGGTTATACCTATCAATTCAGCCAGTTCAGTGGACTTCATTTTTCGCCTTGCCAACATCACATCCAGCTCAATAATTATGGCCATTAAATTGTCAACTCCGCCTCTTCTTGAAGCTCAGTTGCATGCTTCATTACCCATGCCACACAGTAAAAAATCATTCCGAAAAGTGCATACTTTAATTCTTGGCTGCCAAGGCTAAAATAAACAGGTACCGCACTAGATGTACCACTAAAGTGCAATGTAAATGCGATGATCATCGGGTAGAAAAGGCTGAGTAAAATCCAGACTAAAAATACTAAGGCAATACGGCTCAAGCAGCGGAAGTTACGTGGAGTAAACACATGACCTTGCTGATACAGACCAAAAAGTTGGTAGAGAAAAGAGTAAATAAACAGGTAAGGTAGAATTTCAACACTGCCCAGAATGATCCCAGGATGAAATCCCGCATCATAAAGGCTTTGAGCGAGTGCTTGCCAAGGTGTACCAAAGTCGACGGCTAGATAGCTGCTAAACCAACCCCACCAATCGATGGTTAACACATATTCACCCGCTTGGAATTCTCCGAACACCATAGTGCCGCTATAACTAGTGACTTGTAATAAAGCTAAAAATACAATCAGCAATTTAATCCATTTACTTAACGAGACAATTCTATCCATGATCATTCTAAACTGGTTAATGTTAAACTGAAGTTAACACACAAACCTTTTATCAGCAATAAATTATCGATAAACGATACTTTTAAGTTTGTCGTAACGATATATATAACGTGAACAGCAAGATTAGTTTGTTGAATTTAATACCTAAAGTAGATGCTGTAGTTTACTGGCTGTGATGAATTTAGTGCGAAATGGGTATATTTATTGTCGATTGAACAGCAAAAAAAAAGCATAAACTCGCGTTTATGCTGTTAATTTTTTAACCATGTATTTTGCTTGGTTTACACAGCAATACCACAGTGACGCAATAAAGCATCTGTATTGGGTTCACGGCCCATGAAGCGTTTAAACAGCTCCATTGGCTCTTCACTTCCACCCATTTCAAGAATGTTATTTAGGAAGCTTTTACCTGTTTCAGCATTAAAAATACCTTCGGCTTCAAAACGCGAGAACGCATCTGCCGATAATACTTCGGCCCATTTATAGCTGTAATAACCTGCGGCATAACCACCCGCAAAAATGTGCGCAAAACCGTGTTGAAAACGGTTAAAGCTTGGCGGGGTTAATACCGCAATTTGGCTGCGAACTTGGTCTAAAATACCTTGAATATCGACGCCTTTAGCGGGATCAAACTCGTGGTGCATTCTAAAATCGAACAGTGAAAACTCAAGTTGGCGCACCATCATCATGCCCGACTGGAAGTTTTTCGCCGCTAGCATTTTGTCTAACAATGCTTTTGGTAATGGTTCGCCCGTTTCATAGTGGCCAGAAATTTCCGCTAATGCTTCTTCTTGCCAGCACCAGTTCTCCATAAACTGACTTGGTAGCTCTACTGCATCCCAAGGTACACCATTAATACCCGACACTCCGCCCACATCCACTTTGGTTAACATGTGGTGAATTCCGTGGCCAAACTCATGGAACATGGTGGTGACTTCGTCATGGGTAAACAATGCCGGTTTGCCGTCGACAGGACCATTAAAGTTACAGGTTAAATAGGCCACCGGCTTTTGCAAACCAGTAGAGGTAACCCGGCGACCGCGACAATCGTCCATCCATGCGCCGCCACGTTTACCGCTTCGAGCATACAAATCTAGGTAGAAGCTGCCACGGTGTACTTTATCGGCGTCATGAATATGGAAGAAACGAACATCTTTATGCCAAGTGTCTACGCCTTTTTGCTCGCTAATAGTTAAACCAAATAAGCGATTAACGGTATAGAACAAGCCTGACAAGACTTTGTCTTCTGGGAAATACGGACGCAATATTTCTTGCGACACTTCGTACTTGTGTTGCTGCAGTTTTTCAGCGTAAAAACTCAAATCCCATGAGGCCATTTCGGTCACGTTGTAATGATCTTTGGCAAAGGCACGCAGTTCGGCTAATTCTGTTGACGCTTGGTCTTTAGACCGTTCGCCTAACTCGTTTAAAAAGCCCAATACTTGTGCTGGATTTTCTGCCATTTTGGTGGCTAACGATTTATCTGCGTAGCTGGCAAAACCGAGTAAATTGGCTAACTCATGACGCAATGCCACAATTTCATTCATGTTCTTGGTGTTATCAAACTCACCGGCATTCGGGCCCTGGTCAGATGCGCGAGTCACAAATGCACGGTAACACTCTTCGCGTAACTCACGGTTTTCGCTATAGGTCATTACGGGTAAATAAGACGGAAAGTCTAAAGTGAATAACCAACCTTCTTGCTCTTTAGCGTCGGCCATAGCTTTAGCTGCGGCGATGGCTGACTCAGGTAAACCCGCTAAATCTGCTTCGTCGGTAATAAGCTTAGTCCACGCTTCGGTGGCATCTAACAGTTGATTAGAAAAGTTGCTGGTGAGTTCAGATAAGCGTTTAACCATTTCGCCATAGCGCGCTTTTTGACTGTCATCCAAACCGATACCCGACAATTCAAAATCACGTAAGCTCTGCTCTATCACCATTTTTTGCGCTTGAGTTAACAGGGCAAAGTCTGTCGATTCATGGATCGATTTATACGCCTCGTACAAACCTTGATGCTGGCCAACATAGGTGCCGTAATCTGACAACAACGGCAAACAAGCATCGTGAGCATCACGTAATTCATCACTACTGATAACCGAGTTCATGTGTGACACAGGCGACCACATTTTACTTAACTCATCATCAACGTCTTCAAGAGGCTCAATGAGATTGTCCCAAGTGTATTGGCTATTTTTTGCTAATAGTACTTCAATAGTCTCACGACATTTGGCAATGGCTTGCTCAACTGCAGGCTGAATGTGTTCAGGTTTAATTTTTGAAAATTCTGGTAATTCTGCGCTACTTAGCAATGGATTGCTCATAAAGATTCCTCGAAATATGTCGCGTGAGTATTTAGCCTATATTGGGTTAAATGTTGCCGTTTTCAAGCGTAAAAACAATTTATCCTAATAAATATAACCTCGGTTTCGAGGCGACAATCTGACCTTCTTATCGCCAAATTTGACCATATTATCGTTGATTCAACGTATAACCAGCTCTACCCCCTAGCTGGTTTATTCAATAAATAGAGTGACTAAGATCCCAATTTAATTTTACGCTTAATTTACACAACTAATATTGACAGGCAGATCCCAAACGAGACTGATTATCATTTATTTTCCCACTAAAAGGGCTAACATTCGCTTGATTAAAAGCACTTTCCCATTTTTCTATTATGAGTTCAATAAACATGACCTTTGATTTTTGCCTATCAAACCGCAACCATTATGCCCGCGCCTTTTGTTGTGCAATGGCTACGATGATGTGCTTGATGACATCCTCGTCAGCGTTCGCCACGGCAGAATACCAGCCGACTGCGGGGTTTGATGTTGCTTGGGAAAATAATTACGTCACTCAAGGTCGTGACAATTTAGATCATGGCGGTATTGCATGGGCAGTGGGCAATATTGAACAAAACGACCTCGCTGTTTATGCCATTGTAGGTCGAGCAGACCAGGTGAACTATGTGGAATGGAACCTAGGGTTAGAATATACCTTACATCTCACTAATAATATTGATGCCACAGTAGGCTATCAGCGCTTAGAATTTTATGGTGATGAGCGCTGTTCTGATAATGAATTTTTCGGCGCGTTAACGGTTAATGGATTAACGTGGTTTGTACCCGCGGTTAACTACACTTATGCAACCGAAGCTGGCGGCTATTTCATTGAACTGAGCATACATAGTCCATGGGAAATCACTCAACACTTCACTTTGACACCTTACATTGTTCAGGGGTTTGATTTTCAATACAGCAGTGAAGAACACAACGGTGCTAACCATTTCCAATTTGGACTAGAAGCCGAACAGAAACTTAATGATTCAATGGCATTGTCTGCGCACATTAGCCACAGCATCGCTCAAGGAGACATTAAGCAACAAGCCAGTGCCGACGATATTCAAGGCAGCTTAGATCAAACCTATGCAGGGGTGCATTTCAAACTGAGTTTTTAAGCTTTGCTAGCATTTTAGCAATCCAAGACTAGACTAAAGGGGGCTACTGGACGCCACCTTTACTCAAGCAAGGAAGCTTATGTTAACTCGACTTATCAATATGCTATTTGTATTATTTGCGGTTTTGATGATGCTACTCAGTACCTCATTACTTGCCAGCGAGCTCACCAAACTGATTATCAAAGAGCCCGATAAACGCCCCCCATTAACCAATGACAATGCCAACTCACTCCCGTCGCAATACGCGACCGATCATCAAGGTAATGTGATTATTATCCCCACCGAGCAACGCTCAGCGTTAGAATATCGAGCCGACGATATTTACCTTAAACCAAGCCACAAAAAACCAACAACCAAACAAAACAACACGCGCTCATCAATCTCAAAGCACTCCACCATAACCAACACGGCTATAGCCAGTAAAACAATCGCCAATGATCCAAGTTGTCGCTGGCTCAATAACCGCATAAAACATCTTCAGAAAAAACAACGTCAGACCCAAAACAGTCAATTTAGTCATTATCAAGATGAAATTGATATTAGGGAAAGCGAGTGGACCTGTCTTAAGTGCGCAACCAGCGGTCCTAATAACGTTGACCGTGGTGAATGCCAACATAAACGTTAACAATGCATTGGTTTAACGACTAGATTGCAAACACAATCCCCCCTACAATGGATACATTAAACTAGTGGAGATCATCATGGCTCAACATTTTGACTATATCGCGCTTGGCGCAGGCAGTGGCGGCATCGCCTCAGCAAACCGTGCAGCAATGCGTGGCGCAAAAGTATTAATTATTGAAGCAAAACACGTTGGCGGCACTTGCGTTAACGTCGGCTGTGTCCCTAAGAAAGTCATGTGGTATGGCGCTCATGTCGCTGAAGCGCTGAACCTCTACGCCAAAGACTATGGTTTTGATGTTACCGTCAATAAATTCGATTGGAGTACACTAGTCGACAATCGTGAAGCCTACATTAGTCGCATTCATGATGCTTATAGCCGTGGATTTTCGAGCAATAAGGTCACCTTATTAAATGGCTATGGTCGCTTTATTAATAACAACACCATTGACGTTGATGGCGAGCACTACACTGCCGACCATATTGTGGTTGCCACTGGCGGAGCACCAACAATTCCTAACATTCCTGGTGCACAATACGGTATCGACTCAGACGGTTTCTTCGCATTACGTGAACAACCTAAGCGTGTCGCAGTTGTGGGTGCCGGTTATATAGCTGTTGAAGTGGCGGGTGTATTACATGCACTAGGCAGCGAAACGCATTTATTAGTACGTAAGCATGCACCACTACGTAACTTTGACCCAATTTTGACCGACGCATTAGTTGATGCTATGGCCGCCGATGGCCCAACGCTTCATACTCACAGCGTACCTAAATCGGTCACCAAAAATGCTGATGGTAGTCTGACGTTACTATTAGAAAATGACCAAAGCTTAACGATTGACTGCCTAATTTGGGCTATTGGTCGTTCACCATCAACGGGCAATATCGGCTTAGAAAATACCGATGTGCAGTTAGATGCTAAAGGCTATGTCATTACTGATGAGCAGCAAAATACCACCGCGAAAGGTGTTTATTGTGTTGGCGACATTATGGCGGGCGGTGTTGAATTAACTCCCGTCGCGATTAAAGCGGGTCGTTTATTGTCAGAACGTTTATTCGGCAACATACCTGATGCCAAAATGGATTACAGCTTAATTCCGACAGTGGTATTTAGCCATCCACCCATCGGCACCATGGGCTTAACTGAACCAGAAGCCGCTGAAAAGTATGGCCAAGACAATATTAAGGTTTACGCCTCAACGTTTACCTCTATGTACTCAGCTGTTACAGCACATCGCCAAGCCTGCAAAATGAAACTGGTTTGTGCGGGTGATAATGAAGTGGTTGTCGGTATTCACGGTATCGGTTTTGGCATGGATGAAATACTGCAAGGTTTTGGCGTGGCAATGAAAATGGGCGCAACCAAAGCAGACTTTGACTCAGTTGTTGCGATACATCCTACTGGCGCAGAAGAGTTTGTTACTATGCGTTAAGTTACTATGCGTTAAGTTACTAATAGTTAATAAAAAGCCGTGTTATTAAACACGGTTTTTTTATGCCTTTTTGTCAGCCAACCACTGTACAAACACCTTAATATTAGGTGGACGCTTTTGTGAATGCCCCATAAGTTGCGTCATAGCAAAACTATGTTGATAGTACATTTCCGCATCGTTATAGTGCTTTTGCGCATCATCACTATTGATCATCGCACCGCGTAAGTAGTCACACAGTAACTCACTACGGTTAAAACCACTGACCTCACCAATTTCCGTTAAGGTTTGTGCATTCCACTGTTTATATTGCTCAAGCACGCGATCAAAGCGCTCACGATAGTAATCACTCGCTTGTGATAAAACGGCCTCGTTAGGAACCACTCGGGCAATGACAAATGCTTGCTCAGACAAAATACGATACAAACGTTGGCAATGATGAAAAATAAACCGTAAATAAGGGTCGCTATACTGCTGCGTGTCTTGTTCAGCTTGCATCAGCCAATTGCGGTAGTCCGCACAGGCAACGGCAATAATTAAGTCGGCCTCTGAAGTAAAGTGATTGTAGATGGTGCCTTTAGATATCTGGCTAGCTTGAACTAAATGCGAGCGGCATAAATCAAAGGTTTTATGCCCTTTTAAACAACGTTGTGATACTTCTATCAGATAGTTGCCACGTTGTTCCCAGCTGCTCATTTCGGGCCTCATCTTATTTGGGTTAATAAAGCGTTAACAGTTCACATTTACACTATAGCAAGCTTTGTGGATACCCTTTATTGAGTAATACTGATACCACTATGAACTTATTCAATAGCCCATGTTAAAAATAGAATTATTAGAAAGTTTTATTGCTGTTGCTGAATGTGGCAACTTGTCTAAAGCAGCCGATAAAATTTGCCGAACCCAATCAACACTTAGCCTACAAGTTAAAAAACTTGAAGAAAGTGTCGGCCAAACCTTGCTGATTAGAGACAACAAAGGCGTGACCTTGACCGAGTCTGGTGAAACGCTGCTTAACTACGCCTATAAAATGATGCAACTTAATTCACAAGCTATTGATGAGTTAAAAGATTGCCAAAACCGTGAAGTGATCCGCCTTGGTGTACCCACCGACTTTATAAAGTGCTACTTAAGCAGCTGTTTATTAGAATTTATCCGCGAATTTACTAACATAGAGCTTGTTATCGACACTGACGTAAGTGGTAACTTATACAAACGCTTACACCAAGGGGAATTTGACGTCATTGTCGCAACCCATTGGCAACTACCGACTAACGGCGAATTACTCTTTACTCGTCGCTTTAAGTGGGTTGCGGCGGTCGAAGGCAACGCTCATAAGCGCAAGACGATCCTGATGGGTTTATATCCAGAAAATTGCCCGATTAGAGCGCAAGTGTTTGCTAACCATCGACTCTCGATGCGGCCCATTAATGTATTGCTGTCGACCCCATCACCACAAGCCTTATGCATGGCTGTCGAGAACGACTTAGTGATTGCGCCAATAGCCGAATTTAGAATCACCGACCAAATGCAGGTGCTAGACCCGATTGAACATGGATTACCTATACTGCCCATGTTTAATGAATCGCTTTATCTCAACCCAGATACGCAAACCTACGCTACGTTACAGCTGATTAATTTGATTAAAGCCAATGTCGAGCACAAGGGCTATCAACTCGACTAGCCAGTTCTCACATCAACCAGCTCTGCCTGCTCTACTATCTACATATCTACATATCTACATATCTACTCTCGTTTCCACTATGCCTTACAGCATTAGGCTGCCAAACAAAAAGGCCAATAACACACTCGACGTAATTGTCACCACGCCAGGAATCAAAAATGGGTGGTTAAAAACCGCCTTGCCAATCCGCGTTGAGCCAGTGTCGTCCATCTCTACTGCAGCCAACAACGTTGGGTAAGTAGGTAATACAAATAACGCGCTAACCGCTGCAAATGACGCTATAGCCGTTAATGGACTCACCCCAATTGCTAATGCAGCTGGCATTAATGCTTTAGTGGTCGCCCCTTGTGAATACAACAACATTGAGGCAAAAAATAACGCTACCGATAACAGCCAAGGCTGACTTTGAAGTAAGGTTCCTGCAACGTTTTTAATTTCGTCAATATGATTAGAGACAAAAGTGTCGCCCAACCATGCAACCCCTAACACACAAATACACGCCGACATGCCTGACTTAAATGTTGATGCATTAGAAATCTTGCTGGCATCTAAACGGCAAAACCACGTTATTGCAGCCGCTGCAGATAGCATAAACAGCATAATCGCCACATCGCGCGACAGCACTGGATGTGTAATTAAGCCCACTTTGTCAGATATCGCAGTGGCATAAGACATCACCGCCACTATCGCAATCAAGAATATGGCAACCGATCGCTTAGCACCCGGTAATAACGTCACTTGAGTTTCACCACGGGTTTTCACCAATCCACTGGCTAAACGCTGCTTATAAATAGGATCTTGTGCTAGCGGCTTGCCGAGTATCGACGCAACTGCAGCGCCCATCAAACAAGCAATAAACGTCGATGGAATACACACAGCCAATAACACTAAGTAATCCACACCAAAGGGTTCTAAAATACCCGAAAAAAACACCACAGCGGCAGAAATGGGTGATGCTGTAATGGCAACTTGTGAGGCGACAACTGCGATAGATAGAGGCCGAGATGGACGAATACCTTGCTCTTTAGCCACTTCAGCAATCACAGGCAGCGTCGAAAATGCTGTATGACCAGTTCCGGCAAATAAGGTCATAGTGTAAGTCACTATTGGTGCTAAAAAAGTAATGTGTTTCGGGTGCTTACGCAGTAATTTTTCAGCAATAGATACCAAATAGTCCATGCCACCCGCTTCTTGCATCGCAGCGATGGCGGTAATAACCGACATAATAATCAGCATTACATCGATGGGGATAGCACCTGGCGTTAACCCTAATCCAACGGTAAGAATTAATACCCCTACACCTCCAGCAAAACCTATCCCTATACTGCCCATTCTTGCGCCGAGGTAAATCGCCCCAAGTACAATAATTATTTCTAATATCATCATAGTGTTAACTCTATTTAAAACCTAAATGTCTTGAATGAAATAGCAGGGATTACTGCTTTAGAGATCGTGATAGTACTCTGTTGGGATTTTACGAATGTAGACGTGGATCAATTAACTGCATTGCAAGCCAAAAGAGGTGTTTTGTCTGCAGGTTTATTGGCCAGTTAACTGAAAAAGCTGTGATGGAGCAGAGATGTTAACGGGGATGAAAATAGAAAAATGCCAATCCAAGGATTGGCATTTAAGAGGAGATAAAAGTGAAACGTGACTATCTAACGAATAAACTAGCGATTAAAAATAGTAACCAAAGTTGATATTGATGCGGTGGTCCCAGCTATCACCCATTTCAGGTAAGCCAACATGACCATTATCACGCGTAGAGGCATACATATTTTTACCCATAATAAAATCAATCATGGTGTATGTTGGTCCTGAAGATAACGCAACACCAGTAACATTTTGATAGCTGTTGTCATAGTCTTCATTGTCAACATCGGGGGTTACCACGCCAAAGTCATTATAGATTTTTGCACTGCCCCAGCTGGTAGTGATCGTTTTAGCAATGTTTATGCTATAAGCTTGCGCTTTAGCTGCAATTTCGTACTGCCAATCGTAAGCCGATACCGCAAGCTTGTTATCGTCTAACGCATCAGCAGCATTGTACTCATATTGCATTGCCTGTAACTGCAGCGCCCAACCTTTATAACTACTGTCGAGATGTAACGCGACGGCATATCGGTCACCATTATTGCCAGTATTACTATTATAAATCTGCCCTACCTCGACCGAAGCACCCACCACGGTTTTACCGCCTTCATACTCCATCGCATAGGTTTGGCGTAAATTTAATTGGTTAGTTTCTTCATTGTAATAGTCAGTGCCGTTGACTTGGCCAGAATATAAGTCTGTTGAATATCGTTCATTACGACTGGCACCATATTCAGCGCCTTTATAAAACGCAAACTCAGTTCCCCAACCATTATTTGAATAAACCGTTTTAATACCTGCATCATAATCATCTTCAAAACCTAAATAATACGGTACGCCAAACCAAAAACTATTTGAAATAAAACCCGGGTTACCAAATGGTACTTGATTTATACCAAATTGAATTTGCAATTGCTCTGAGTAATCATAAAAGGCATAACCATAACGTAGTGCTTCCCAACCATCATAAAAGCGATATTCAGAAGATAAACCCCAACCATCTAATTTACCATTAAATTTAACGGATGCCATTTCAAAAGTTAAATCACCTGATTTATCTTTAGAACTTTCGCTATATTGTTTGTATGAATAATTAGCTCTTAACGTACCAGACACGTTAATACCATCTTCTACATCTTGTGCTGTAGAGTAAAAAGACACCATGCATAGCGATACTAAAGTAGATAATAAAGATAACTTTAATAATTTCATTTTATTGTATTTCCCAATTCGATAATTAATAACTTGGCCGTTACCATTTGATTTTTGTTAAGTCACATTGAATAACTTCATCTTTATGAGCAGGTGTACCGGGGTTTTTAGCTGACTCACAAAGCAATGTGGTGCCATAGTCATTACGCTTGTCGTTGGCATTACTTCTTGCCCAAACAGACACGATAGCGCGCTCTTCTGGCTTAGCTTCGCAGCTGCCATCGACTTCAAAGGCATGGATAGTATTTTGATGAAAATACATTAGCGGATCGATATCAGCACTGCTCGACAGCCACATAGTCTGCCCATTGTGTTGACCTGCATCAAACTGAACTTGTCTAACGTTGTCGTCGTCTTTAACGGTGTTAATTAACGGTGAATCTTCACGCACGGCAAAGCTCTTAAACTCATTCGCACACGCAGGCACGCGCATGTTGTAATAAATTTCAGATATTGCATGGTTATGATAGGGATATAAGGTATCGACTGATTGCACTGTCATACCGACTTCTGCACCAACCTTTTCTCCGTTAATTTCGTCTATGCGTAATAGTCCCCAGTGACCAAAAATTTCGGCATAGGCATAACCACCACGAATATTGTTGAAGTTTTTATCATTGCGTTTACTTTCTTCGGCATACATTGGGTACCAACCTGCTGCAGCCCATAAGTTAGGTAATGCGTTGGCACTAATATCTGTTGGGAAAGCTGAGGGCATTTTCACTTCATCGCCCGTTACCATTTTAGTAAAGTTTTTAGTAAACTCTTTGCCGAGTTTACGCACGTCTTTATTAGTGACTTTTGTGTCAAAAAAGGAATCGAATGTTGCACGTTTAAGCCATTTAGCTACTGGGGATTTTTCAGCTAATTGACCACCAGGACTGTAAATCCAATCGACGTCTTGGCGCGCACCAAAACACTTTTTCGCTTTATCTGGATTATTAATAACTTGATAAATGTTTTTAACTAATAGCTTCATGTCTCTGCGATCCATGATGCACATATTCTTACCACCTTCGGTAGAATCGTACATTGCTTGGTCTGAATTTAAACATGGACCATTTTCACTATTGGTTAATGCTACCGCGTAAGATTGTAAATATTGCAGTGTTTCATTCCATAAAATATCGACATATTTTTGATCATTTTTATCGTACTGAGATTCAGCTCCTAAACAAGTGATCTCAGCATTATCGACATCGTTCTTATCTAAAAAACTAGGTATTTCACTCGCCATAGCAGAACTAGATAACAACATCATAACTAACAAGGTATTATATTTCATATCATCCATCTTTCTTTATTATTTAAGACGGATGGATATTACCCTTGGAATTAATTCCAAAAAATTACATTCAACATACTTACAACAAATATAAACAACAAAAATACAATTAATACTTAAAAAGTGATTAAAAAACTGTAGGCGTTCAACCTTAAATTTCTAATAACTTAAAACCTAATAAGTTAAAAT
>NZ_JACJDU010000150.1:0-434 GCF_014163715.1 Shewanella sp. SR44-4
ACCGTGACGCTAGCGACTGGCACCCAAGTTGGCGACACCTTGATTGTCACTGACGGCAATGGCAACACCCTATTTAACGGCCCTGTCACTCAGGACATGCTCGACAACGGCTTTGACGTTGAAGTGCCTGTGACTGCAGGCGCGACCGATGTTGATGTCACCGCGCAAGTGATTGATATCGCCGGTAACCCCTCTGCAACCGCCACCGACAACCAGCCTGTGGACAATGTTGCCGCACCTGCACTCACCGTTGAGTTCAGCGGCATGGGCAACGATGGCGTGTTCAACAGCGATGAGATCGGTACTGATGGCACTGTGACCGCCACCGTGACGCTAGCGACTGGCACCCAAGTTGGCGACACCTTGATTGTCACTGACGGCAACGGCAACACCCTATTTAACGGCCCTGTCACTCAAGACATGCTCGACAACGG
>NZ_JACJDU010000151.1:0-412 GCF_014163715.1 Shewanella sp. SR44-4
AAGTTGGCGACACCTTGATTGTCACTGACGGCAACGGCAACACCCTATTTAACGGCCCTGTCACTCAAGACATGCTCGACAACGGCTTTGACGTTGAAGTCCCTGTGACTGCAGGCGCAACCGATGTTGATGTGACCGCGCAAGTGATTGATATCGCCGGTAACCCATCAGCAACCGCCACCGACAACCAGCCTGTGGACAATGTTGCCGCACCTGCTCCAACCGTTGAGTTCAGCGGCATGGGCACTGACGGCGTGTTCAACAGCGATGAGATCGGCAGCGACGGTACTGTGACCGCCACCGTGACTCTCGCGACTGGCACCCAAGTTGGCGACACCTTGATTGTCACTGACGGCAACGGCAACACCCTATTTAACGGCCCTGTCACTCAAGACATGCTCGACAACGGCTT
>NZ_JACJDU010000152.1:0-406 GCF_014163715.1 Shewanella sp. SR44-4
GATATCGTTAGCTCAAATGCTTATTACTAGCTCGCCAACGCTTTTCGCAAGTTATTACGTCCTTCATCGCCTCTGACTGCCAAGGCATCCACCGTATACGCTTGGTCACTTAACCATACAACCCAGATAGGTTTCGCTTGCAATTTGATTGTTATGCTGCATTGTGAGTCTCGCTCGTCAATCATGTAGCGCTGCTACACTCATTCCTCGCTCACCCCACGGCTTTGCCTAACAACCAACTTGCTGCGCTTATGACAATCGGAACTGTCAAAGCTATTTGAGTCATATCATGACCAGCTGGTTTTTACTTGTCTCACCTCCGACCAGGAAGTGGACTCGCCTTAGTTTTTAGAATATTCAAGACACTTAAACAGTGTTTTGAGAACTCAAGTGTTAATGCTTTCGC
>NZ_JACJDU010000153.1:0-406 GCF_014163715.1 Shewanella sp. SR44-4
TGACAATCAAGGTGTCGCCAACTTCAGTGCCAGTCGCTAGCGTCACGGTCGCGGTCACAGTGCCATCAGTACCGATCTCATCGCTGTTGAACACGCCGTCAGTGCCCATGCCGCTGAACTCAACGATGGGTGCAGGTGCGGCAATATTGTCCACAGGCTGGTTGTCGGTAGCAGTCGCAGAGGGGTTACCGGCGATATCAATCACTTGCGCGGTCACATCAACATCGGTCGCGCCAGCAGTCACAGGGACTTCAACGTCAAAGCCGTTGTCGAGCATGTCTTGAGTGACAGGGCCGTTAAATAGGGTGTTGCCATTGCCGTCAGTGACAATCAAGGTGTCGCCAACTTGGGTGCCAGTCGCTAGCGTCACGGTGGCGGTCACAGTACCGTCGCTGCCGATCTCATC
>NZ_JACJDU010000154.1:0-391 GCF_014163715.1 Shewanella sp. SR44-4
AAATGTAGTTTGAAAAATATACTGAGTCTGTTCGTAAAATGTTCGTAATCTCGCCCAGCCCAAAAGAGTCACTAATTGATAAAACCCATTCTATTGGATAATAGTAATTTGCAATCGAATGGGTAAAATAAACAGTGAGTATTTTTAAGTAAAATCGAAATTACTATTTAGCAGGGATAGCGAATGAACAATCGTTTACAGTGGCCCCGTCGTGTCATATTACTGGTTTTTTTAGCGCTTGCTTACCCTATTCTAAGTCATGGAGTTGATATGTTTGGTTGGTTTAAAAAAAAGGAAGTCTTTTTAAGCTCAGAAGTTAATGGTGTTATTACCAAAAATGGTAATCCAGTGGCTAATTTAGAGGTGACGCGTTCATTAATGTATATTGATG
>NZ_JACJDU010000155.1:0-379 GCF_014163715.1 Shewanella sp. SR44-4
GCAGGCAAGTTGTATTGGCTGTTGGTGTTAACCACATGACCTTTGAGCATGGCACCGTGACGAACAATTTTCATTCGTCGACGTAATAGGTCACGGGCAGCGCGCATTTCGCTGGGGTAATCGTAGGCTATTGGGAAATTACCGCCACGCAGTAATGAGGCAATTTTAAAGGAATCGACTTTATCATTCTTGGTTTTACCGCCGTGAATCGCCTTCATATAAAGCGCATGACCTAGTACAAAATCAATCCCAAGTTCAGCACACCAATCTGACACCCAATACCAGCAATGCATGCACTCAACGCCGACAATCACATTGCCGATATAGGGTTCTAGTATGAGTAATAAGTCATCTTTGCTGGCACCTATCTTTTTATGAA
>NZ_JACJDU010000156.1:0-379 GCF_014163715.1 Shewanella sp. SR44-4
TAGGCGCCTGGAAATGACCTACTCTCGCATGGGGAGACCCCAAACTACCATCGGCGATACTGTGTTTCACTTCTGAGTTCGGAATGGGATCAGGTGGTGCCACAGCTCTATGGTTTCCAGACAAACTTTTCTCTAGGACGTAACACTAGATTATTCTTGGTGCTGATACCCAGAATCGAACTGGGGACCTCATCCTTACCAAGGATGCGCTCTACCAACTGAGCCATATCAGCAAAAGCTACTACTTGAAGCTTATTAGGCGCCTGGAAATGACCTACTCTCGCATGGGGAGACCCCAAACTACCATCGGCGATACTGTGTTTCACTTCTGAGTTCGGAATGGGATCAGGTGGTGCCACAGCTCTATGGTTTCCAGACA
>NZ_JACJDU010000157.1:0-378 GCF_014163715.1 Shewanella sp. SR44-4
CGTTTAAAAGAGTACTTGTTTTTAGCGGTTTTTACTCATCATTTCAATCGCTAAAAATGTGCACGGCCACTTTCTTCGGAACAAAGAAAGTGGCCTTTTTTTGTTTAAGCATATTATGAAATTTATGCCAGTAATGCGCTTATATACATCCAAAAGAGCAGGTCAACAGCATGAGTGTGCGCTTTTTACTCACAATGAATGATTTAAATATAGAATCACTTCCAATCATTCATGAAGAGAAAAAGTTATGAGTAAATGTAGTTTGAAAAATATACTGAGTCTGTTCGTAAAATGTTCGTAATCTCGCCCAGCCCAAAAGAGTCACTAATTGATAAAACCCATTCTATTGGATAATAGTAATTTGCAATCGAATGGGTA
>NZ_JACJDU010000158.1:0-367 GCF_014163715.1 Shewanella sp. SR44-4
CGATAAACGCTATCAATTATTTTAATTCTATTGACTAAAGAAATGGTTGCGGGAGTAGGACTTGAACCTACGACCTTCGGGTTATGAGCCCGACGAGCTACCAACTGCTCCATCCCGCGTCCGATAAACGCTATCAATTATTTTTATTCTATTGATTAAAGAAATGGTTGCGGGAGTAGGACTTGAACCTACGACCTTCGGGTTATGAGCCCGACGAGCTACCAACTGCTCCATCCCGCGTCCGATAAACGCTATCAATTATTTTAATTCTATTGACTAAAGAAATGGTTGCGGGAGTAGGACTTGAACCTACGACCTTCGGGTTATGAGCCCGACGAGCTACCAACTGCTCCATCCCGCGTCCGAT
>NZ_JACJDU010000159.1:0-364 GCF_014163715.1 Shewanella sp. SR44-4
TAAATTTCATAATATGCTTAAACAAAAAAAGGCCACTTTCTTTGTTCCGAAGAAAGTGGCCGTGCACATTTTTAGCGATTGAAATGATGAGTAAAAACCGCTAAAAACAAGTACTCTTTTAAACGTGACTCTTGAACGTGACGATTACATATGGCTATTAAACGTATTAATACTCATAGCTAAACTGCAAGGTGAACTCTGTGCCAGGGTCTTTGGCGTACACTTGCAGATCTTGCTGTTCGTATTCAGTAGTTTCACCTAAGATATTTTTCGCTTTTACTTTTACCGTAAAACTATCTGTCGGGAAGAAACTATACGTAAAATCAAGGCTATGGAATGGCTTTTCAAATACATCGTCTAAACC